>JBAXQG010000011.1:0-17217 GCA_037131855.1 bacterium | reverse complement strand
TGGCGACTACTAACGTTTTCCCGGTAGAGCTAGGCTTCTGCTTCTTCACATCAAGCTCAATCACGATGCACAACTTTCCATCTTTTATTTCCATTTTGATCTCGTTCATGATTCTCTCTTTCTCTCCTTGAATCTGGGGCAGTGAATTGTGGTTCCCGTTTCATCGGACAGCATGATTCTGATCCTTGCATGTCAACGCCAATCGAAAACATCCTATTTTACCAGATGAATATATCTTACTCTTTTGATCTGTGCCAAGTGGCAATGGTGCAAGAAGAAAGGGGACATCGATCCAAAGATCCTAGTCCCAAAGAGCGCCAGGGGATAGGGGCGGATGCGAGCAGAGGCGATGCCGGCCTGGATCTCAGCAGTAGCTGCAGCGGGGAGCAAGACCCACTTCATGCCAAGAGGCTATCCCGCTCCGTGGTGACGCATTTACGCAGGGTGACGCGTTTACGCATATCTTTCCCCTATAGCGCTTTTGTCCATTATCACCTCTTTTTTTCCACGAGCGACAAGTATAGGAGAAATGCGTCACCAAAAGCCAAATGCGTCATCATCTCTTTATGGGAGCCAGTTTGCAGGTTTATCCAGAAAAGCCAATTGCGTCATCATGGGAGAAATTTCCAGCCTCCCTCCAGTTTTTGGCTGAAGACGCTGCAGGAGGGTTGCGCTCTGGAGATCGCCAAGCACTAGGCCATCCCTTCGCTTCGTTTGAGGGTAGTGCCATTGTTGCGCTACCAATGAGAACAAGCTCTGGGACAGTGATCCGCTCGATCGTCTTGGTAATGACAGCGCAGCGCCTCGTCTGATGAGAATACCTTCGGGAAACACGGGCAAAGTCACGCAGGTAAAAAAGTTGTTTCCAAGAGATACGCTCGTTCCTCAAATGATTGACTCCAGTCCTGCTAACGCGAAGCAGTTGATATGGTGACTCACATCCATCTGTGTACCCTTCTGGCTCTCGATGTAATGCTTTCGAGAAAAGGGGACAGATTTATTTATTGAGCCGCAGATCGCTCCAAGGGGGAAAGTTGGCTGGCGGCTTGTCCTGGGTAAATGGGGAAAGATTTAAATCTGTCCCCATTTACCGCATTGTCTCCATTGGCCGCATTAGGAGAAAAGGGAAGACGGGCAGAAACTCGAGGGCCGGGAAGGCTGAGAAAAGTGGGAAAATAAATCTGTCCCCTTTTTCCATTGACAGGCAAAAACAGTCCCCCCTATACTTTCGTCATGGAAAAGCAATGTCTTTTCAAGTAATCGCCACAGTTCTGCTGAGTCTCTTGATAGCTGGGTGCAGCAATTTAGTAAATGCCGCCATTCCGCAGACCTATCCGGCTGCCTTAAATCTCTACAGCAGGGTGTTCTCAGAACAGCAGTATTCTGCGGGACAGGTGAGCAGTCTTTCTTACGGAGATCTGCTGGTCACCGAGCTTGAGCCCGCTGGCGGCCGTGCCGCAGCCAGGGCATCAGCAACCCCGGCCTGGAACACCCTTAAGACAACCGCTGCCGTAGCTTCGAGCGACACAGGAGCTACCGGTTATGACGAGTTCAGGCTGACACTGGCTAAGCCGGCAAGCCTTGGTCTCTGCATTCTGTCCAACAGCCGCACCCATCTCCTGAGGCTATATGACGGGTCAGGCAAACTGCTCGCATCCAAGACCGCACAGCAGCTTACCCAATCCAGCTCAACCGACCCCCTGCAACCGGTGGCGCTTCAGGCCGGCGACTATACCATACGGATAACCGCGGACCGATCGGCAACAAATAGCGAAACCATGCTGGTCTACCTGGGAAACAACTCCGCACCTTCCAGAAGCCCGGAAAGCCGCACACTGATGGTCACCGCACCGCCGGTATATGACTTAAATACTGCCTACCCGATGTTTTCCCTGGTCAGCTACAACGGGAAGCTGTACATCAACGGCCGGGATGCTGCTCCACTGCAATGCCCTGTGGAGGCCGACTGCCCGGCCACCTTCTCGGCTTCGCTATGGAGCCTCTTCGATCCGGAACTTGTCTACGAGTATGGCGGATTCATAAGCCACAGCAGTCTGTCCGTGCTTGAAAACGGTATTAATGTCGTGCGGCTTAAAGGGAGCTATTTTGAAATGGGCTGGCAGTACGGCCACCATCTCAAGGTACAGCTCAAAAAATGGGCCGACTACTACAACACCACCTGGAAGGAGGCCAATCCGAAATTCTACAACGCCTTGTCAAAAATGATCCTTGAGTGGACCAACAGGCTCTACATGAGCCCCAAGATGAAGAGCTTCCTTGCCGGCATGAGCTTTACCAGCGGACTCAGCCCGTCTGACATCTATATGCTCAACCAGTGCCTGGCCTTTGACTATGCCTTCAGTGAAAAGATAGGCCTGCTGCCCGGAGCTTCATGCACCTTTGTGGGGGCATACGGCTCAGCTACCAATGGCCGCACCATCGTGGGGCGCAATCTCGACCTGCAACGTTCTCTGGCAGTACGGGACTACAACAGCGTGGTAACAGTAATGCAGCCTGCAAATGGAGATCACCGTATCGCAACCTTCGGCTTTGTGGGCTTCCCTCAGGGGTACGCCCTGCTGAACCTCGACAACACGGTGTTTGTTGAGTACAACACCGGCAACTCCTCCGACTATGGCATGAATCTACTGCCTGGCTCCCGCGATATGATCAACCTGGCATTCGAAGCCGTAACAGAGAAGAGCAATATTGATGCGGCAACAACCGCAAGCTATCTGCGGACGGCGCAACTGCTCTCCCCTGCCTTCTTCGGGGTGGCTGACCGCGGCAGCGTTCTGGTGGTGGAGCGCCCCTCACTGGTGAAGGGAACCATCACCAGAGACAGCATCCGCCCGGGAATCAACGGCGTTACCAACGCCTTTATCAATGCCTACGGTCCGTTGCGTGGCCCGCTGGTACATCTCACAGTAACTATGACCGTGCCGGACGATAACGCGCCGGACAAGATCGGTATCCCCAATGATACTCCGGCCAAGGGTATACGGCGCTGGCTTCAACTGAACGATTATTTCAACAAACAGACAGGTCTTGTGGGGATAGAGACGATCAAGGCGATTGTCTCCCTTAACATCGAGGAAAAGGGTGTGTTCATAACAGGTTATGAAACAAATGATTATTTTACCTGTAAAAGCGACACCACATTCGGTTCTGTGGTGATGGACCTGTCAGATCTTCAACATGTATGGTGGCTGCGCTATGACTACGCAACCATGAACAAAACCTGGGACAGCATTGATCTGACCCGCTACACGGGGCCCGATTTAGTGCCGTAGTCGTCCCGCGTGAGAAAAGGGGACAGATTTATTTATTGAGCCATCCTGAAAATAAATCTGTCCCCTTTTTAGAGGATGGCGTAGTTGCGGCCTGGGAGCGCTCGCACGACGCCTTTTACTTCCAGCATCGAGAGCAAAGCCATCGTTTTGGACGCCGGCCACGGGCAGCGGGCAACGATTTCCTCCAGGGAAAGCGGAGCGGCGGCAAGCAGTTGCTGCAATTCCTCCTCCTCGGCAGTGAGGTCAGGCCGGGCGGTTTGCGGCGCAAGAGGGAAGAGTTCCAGCCTCAGCTCCTCCAAGACGTCCTCGGCTTTCTCTACCAGCTTTGCTCCTTGCTTGAGAAGGCGGTGGCAGCCAACCGACTGCGGAGAGGTGATTGGCCCGGGGACGGCGAACACCTCTCTCCCCAATTCGAGGGCAAAGTCGGCAGTCAAAAGCGTACCGGATCGTTCTCCTGCCTCGACCACCAATACACCCAATGAGAGGGCGGCGATGAGGCGATTGCGGGCCGGAAAATGCCAAGGGGCCGGCTCGATAGGCGGAGGATATTCGCTAATCAACAGCCCGGCAGAACGCAAGCGGTGGGCCAACCCCACATTTTCGGGCGGGTAGATGCGCTGGAAGCCCGAGCCCAGGATGGCCCAAGTGCGCCCACCATTCTCCAGAGTGGCTCGATGCGCTTCCGCATCCAAACCTCGGGCCAGTCCGGAGACAATCGTCAACCCCGTGCGCGCCAATTCAGCGACCAATCGCGCGGCTACTTGCCGGCCGTAGAGAGAGGGTTGACGCGTGCCTACCACGGCCAAAGCGGCTCCTTCCAAGGTCCCTTCTCCCCACAGATAAAGCCAGGGAGGCGGGTCGGAAAGGTGCTCCAGGCAAAGCGGGTAGCCGGCCTCTCCCCGCCACAGTAAACGCACTCCCTGGGTGCGACACCAGGCTATCGTCTCTTCAACCTTTTTCCAGTCTGGCTCTCGCAGCCATTGAGCAGCCGCCTCGGGCAGGGCCAGCTCTCCGATCAACTGCCTGGCCCGGGAAAATACCTGAACCGGGTCGGCGCGGATGAGAATATCCAGAATGCGTTTAATGGAGAGGGTAGCAGCCAGGAAAGTAAGGGCGAATTTGCTTTTCTCTTCAGTTAGATCCAATCGACAGCTCCTCGGTATTGCAAAGCCTCAGCCAAATGCTCGAGGCGGATCCGCTCTTGGCTGTCCAGGTCGGCAATGGTACGGGCCAACTTGAGGGTGCGATCAAAAGAGCGCGCAGTCAACTGCAAGCGGTCTGCCGCCTGGCGCAGGAAAGCCTGCTCGCTTGAGTCGAGGGCGCAGAAACGGCGCAGCAGTTTCCCTCCAAGCTGCGCGTTGGTGCGGATGCCGAAGGAGGCATAACGCTCGGCCTCTAGGGCGCGACAGCGGGCCACTCGACCGGCGATGGCCACGGAAGGCTCCCCGCCGCCGTCTCCTGTCAATTCCTCGAGGGAAAGCGGGGGCACTTGCAGGTGGATGTCGAAACGATCCCAGATCGGTCCGGAGACCTGATTCCAATAACGCCTTACTTCTCCTGCGCCGCAGCGGCACTCCCGCCTCGGGTCCAGCCGGAATCCGCATGGGCAGGGGTTCATCGCCGCTATCATCATCACCTGGGCGGGAAAGACAGCCGTTCCATGCGCCCGGGTGATCTGGACTCGCCCTTCCTCCAATGGTTGGCGCAAGGCCTCCAGCACGTCGCGGCGAAACTCGGGAAACTCATCCAGGAAGAGAACCCCGTGGTGGGCAAGAGAGAGTTCCCCGGGCGCCGGGTTGCTTCCTCCTCCAACCATCCCGGCATAAGACGAGGTGTGGTGTGGAGCGCGGAAGGGGCGGCTGGTCAACAATGCTTTCTCCTTGGAGAGCAATCCGCAAATGGAGTACACCTCGGAGACTTCCAGGGCTTCCTCGAAGGTCATCGGCGGCATCACGGTCACCACCCGTCGGGCCAGCATGGTCTTTCCAGCGCCTGGACTGCCCACCATGATGAGATGATGGTTGCCGGCCACAGCCACCTCCAAGGCCCGCTTGGCCGTCTCCTGGCCGCGGATCTCGGCGAAGTCGCTGACTTGAACCGGTTCCTGGCCATAGGCAGTCCAATCCGGGGCCTCCAGCGGTGGGATGACCAAATCGCCCCGAAGGAAATCCACTGCTTGTCTTAAGGTAGAGACCGGGAAGATGGAGGATCCTTGCACCAAAGCGGCCTCCATCGCTCCCTCGGCGGGGAGCAGGAATCGCTGGTAGCCGGCGCCTCGGGCTCGTCGAACGATTGGCAGGATGCCCCGCACCGTTTTCACTTCGCCGGAGAGAGAAAGCTCTCCCAGAACCACCAGACCTTCTTGGCACGAGGAGCGAATCTGACCTGTGGCAATAAGCAGGGAGAGGGCGATGGGAAGATCAAAGAGAGGGCCTTCCTTGCGCAAATCGGCGGGTGCCAGGTTGACCGTGATCCGGCAGAGGGGAAAGTCGTATCCGCTGTTATGGATTGCTGCCCGCACACGCTGGCGCGATTCCTGCACAGCGGCATCGGGAAGACCCACGATGGTAAAGCTGGGAAGGCCGGAGCTGGCATCCACCTCCACCTCGGCAGGGATGGCGGAGAGCCCGTCCAGCACATAGCTGATTACTTTCCCGGGCATTATTCGCCCTCCACCGCGTTTTCCAGGTGAGTGATCTCTTGAACTCTCCCCTCCCGGTCCAAGATGATGGCGACCAGGTCAATCCGGTAGGAAGCTTTGGGATGCTCGCTCCGCATCATATAAAAGAAAGTGGCGCGACGGAGGCGGGCCTGCTTGGCCGGAGTGAGCATCTCCAAGGGGTGCCCGGCCGAGAGGGAGCGGCGCGATTTCACTTCGACGAAGACCAAGGTGGACCCTTTCCGGCAGACCAGATCGATCTCTCCCCAACGCGAGCGCACATTGCGCTCCACCAGGCGGTAGCCTTTGCGCAGGAGAAAGCGGAGGGCCGCTTCCTCACCGGGTGCGCCGCTGAGCCTCGAGGAGGGAGAGCTGCTCATGGCAGGCGCGAACTGGAGCGAAGCGCGTTCGGTGCTCTGGGGAAGGACCGAGACGAAGAAGGGCTTGCTGGTGTTCGGGGGTGCAATAGCCCTTGTGGCGAGCAAAACCGTACCCCGGATAAACGCCATCCAGCTCGCCCATGCGGCGGTCGCGGGTCACTTTGGCCAAGATGGAAGCGGCGGCGATGGAAGCGCTTTTGGCATCACCCCCGATGATCGCCTCTTGCGGGAAAGGAAACGTTCCCGGAATCACCCATATCCCGTCTACCAGCAGAACTGGCGGGTCTCGACGCATCGCCCCCACTGCCCGGCGCATCGCCAGGAAGGTGGCTTGGTGCATCGAACAGGAACTCATTTCAGCAGTTTCCACCACGCCGACTCCCCAAGCCAAGGCTGAAGCGATGATCTCCTGGCAGAGGGTTTCCCGGCGGCGCGCAGAAACCTGCTTGGAGTCGTTCACTTCCAGGGCAGGGTACACTCGATCGAAGAGCACCGCAGCAGCCACCAAGGGTCCTGCCATTGGGCCTCGTCCTACCTCATCGACGCCGCACACGGCGTTATAGCGAAGAACGTAGGGTTGATCGAAAATCCAGCGCGGGGATCCCGCTAGAGAGTCCACTTGAAATGGATAAATGGCCAGAAGAGCAAAACGGTCTTCCCCTCCAGCGCGCTAATCGAGACGGGACCGAAATTTCGCGAGTCGGAACTGTTCAAGCGATTGTCTCCCATGCAAAAGACGGTTCCCGGGGGAATCTCCAGGTGGTTATAGCGTCCCCCATTGGTCGTGCCTTTGGCGTACGGTTCGACCAAAACGGCGCCATTGATCTTCACCTGCCCATCCAGGATGTCAATGGTCTCCCCAGGCAAGCCAATCACGCGCTTGACGTAATCGCGTTCAGTGCCGTTGGGTGGAATGAAAACTACCACATCCCCTCGCTGCGCCGTACCTAGCTTGTAGGCGAGCTTGCTGACCAGGATGAAGTCTCCCTCTGTTAAAGTGGGCACCATCGAGCTGAGATGGACCTCGTAGGGCTGAACGACGAAAGTGCGCAGAACGAGCGCCAAAATGAGGGCGATGACAATCGTCTCTACCCATTCCCAGACTACCGATCGCTTCCTCTTCTGGACCGCACCGGTTTTCATGGGAGCAGCTTCAACAGATTGACCAGCCTCAACGGATGGTATAAGCCCATCATTGCTCTCGGTGAGCTCAGACTGTGGGGGTTCCTCCCCGCTTGTCGAAGCCACATCGGATGCGGCTAACTCCACGGGACTTTCGCTATTCGCTTGGGTGGGGTTTTCCTCGGCCGTAATGCCGGTTGCCAGCTCTTCGGGCTTACTTCCCGGAGGGCTGTTTTCGGGCTTCACTGATCTTTCTCTCTTTGCCGATCTTCTTCCGCAAATAGTAGAGCTTGGCGCGCGCAGTGCGACCGCGTCGCGTAATCTCGATCTTGGCTACAGCTGGAGAGTTGAGGAAGAAGACCTTCTCCACTCCGATCCCGAAGGAAATCTTGCGCACAGTGAATGTCTCGATATTGCTGTGCCCCTTGCGGGCGATGACGGCGCCTTCGAACGCCTGAACGCGTTCCTTGCCGCCTTCCACGATACGAACATACACCTTCAGGGTATCGCCAATATTGAATTCAGGGAGGTCTTCTCTTTTATCTCCACCCAATCGGGCCAAATCCATTTCGTTGTACTCCTTTCAATTCCTAACAATCGACTAAGCGGCTTATGCTACCAAGTTTCCAGGCGCCCTTCAAGCCGCCGATCCTTTCCTGCATGCCTATCCCGACCTTCGCCGGCAAAGCAGTGTTCAGTGCAAGCGGAAAATGCGGTCCACGATGATGCTGGCTGCGCTCCGCACCGAGAGATGATTGTAATCGGAACTAGCAGCGATGGGCTGCAGGCAAAAATCGCACTGGGTCATCTCATTGGGTTCGATGCCCCAGCCCGTGCCAAAAGCCAACAGACAAGGGGCTTTGCGCCGGCGCAGTTTGCGCCGCAGTTCCGGGTAGGAGAGGCTGCGCCAATCGGAACGCGCATCTGTGTAGACGGTCCAGGGGAGGTGGCCAAAGCAACCCTCCAGATCCACTGCCGCCTCGGACAAATTGCTCACAATCCGGACCACGCCCATCGCCTCGCGACGGTCTGGATTCAACTCCCCACCTTTCCCGTCGCGCCAATAGGCCAGGATGCGATGGGCGACGAGCCGCTGACTTGGGTAGGGATGAACCAAGTAGAAACGTGGAAGGCGGTAGGTGCGCGCCAGACGAGCCAGGTCGTGCAAGTCGAAATTGGTGAGGTTGGTGCATGTCAGTTGGCCGGCCCGGCTGCGAATAGGCCAATGCAGAAGAGCGATAGCCAACTCAGCCACTTGCCCCTCCTAAAAGAGCGTCGAGATCTGCCCGAAAAGTGCGCAGCATTTTCCGGTCCTCCTGGCTGAGGGTGTTGCCGCAGAGGAGGTCGGGGCGGAAGAGAAGGGTTCGCAGCAGCGAGTCTTTGCGGCGCCATTGATTGATGCGAGCATGGTGGCCGGAGAGGTACACTTCCGGAACGGTGAGTGTGGCCGGTCTGGTGAATTGGGCGTATTCCAGCAAGCCGGCGGAGAAGGATTCACTTTCCAGCGAGTCGGCGTTCCCCAGCACGCCAGGCAATAAACGGCTGGTGGCGTCAACGACCAGCATCGCCGGCAGCTCTCCGCCCAAGGTGACGAAGTCGCCTACCGAGAGTTCCAAGTCGGCCAGTGCGCGCACGCGATCATCCACTCCCTCGTAGTGCCCGCAGACCAGGCAAATCTCCGCCCGCTCAGCCAGCGCCAGCGCGTGGGATTGATCGAAACGCTCCCCGGCAGGTCCTAACAAGACAGTATAGGGAGGACTTCCCAGCTCAGCGGCGAGGGCTTCCCAAGCTTGTAGAATAGGCGCTGCCAGCATCACCATCCCCGGTCCGCCACCGAAGGGATAATCGTCGCTGGAACGGTGGCGATCCAGGGTAAAGTCTCGCAGATTATGCACCACGATCTCCAGCCGGCCTTCACTCACCGCTCGCTCCAAAATGGAGTAATGAGCCAATGAAGAAACCATCTCCGGGAAGACGGTGAGCAGGTCGAATCTCACTGATCCAGGCTCCAGGCTTCCACCACGATTCGGCGCTCTTCCCTCTCAATGGCCCGCACGGCGCTTTTCAAGGCGGGGATCAGGATTTGACCTTCTTCCGCTGTGCGCACGACGAGGACATCGTTGGCCGGCATGCTCCAGACTTCGGCCAGCTTTCCGACAGCTTGGCCCTCCACGGTAACGACAGAGTACCCGATCAAATCGTCAATGAAGAATTGTCCTTCGGGCAAAGGCGCTCGTTGCTCAAAAGGGATAAAGATCTTTTTTCCGCGTAGGTCAGCGGCATGCGTGGCGTCTTCTATCCCAACCAGTTTGCAAAGGACGGCGCGCCCCATCACCCGCACACTCTCTATTTGACAGAGGGTGCTATCGAGAAAAACCGACTGCAGGGCCAGGAAGCGTTCCGGATCCGTTCCGATCGGCTTCATCACCACCCAACCAGCCACCCCGTGGGGTCGCAGCACTTCCCCGACCAGGATCCGCTCAGGAGCGGAGCTCGATAACGATGCCATCCTTGATGACGACCTCCTGCCCGGCTAATTTCCTCCCCAATTCGTCTCCTAGATTGATTTCCACGAAGCCCTCCAGGGTTCCTTGCGGATACTCCTGGCCCAAAGAGAGGCCCTCCACTTCTTTGATCTTCTCAGCGAACTGGCTTTTCAGAAGCTCTTGTTTCTTCTTCTCTTCTTCGATCTCTTGGCGAACGGCCAGCATTTGTTGAATGTTCTGGCGGTCCAGGCCAAGCAAGTACCGCTGCCCTTGCTGTTCCAGTTGTTGAATTCCCAACTCCACTTCTTTGGTGGCGCTCCGCAGTTTGGCCAGCAGGTCGGTACGGAATCCCTCGGTAACGATGGCCTTCACCACCACGTTTTGTTTCAGAATCATCAGGTTACTCCTTCTATTCGATGGTCACATTGGCTAGCGTGTTATCTCGCGCTGCCTGGTTCTTCACCAACGTACGGATCGCTTTAATCACCCTGCCATTCTTTCCGATCACTTTTCCCACATCTTCGCGGGCTGCCAGGATCTGCAAGACGAGGTTGCCCTCCTCATCCTTGGCTTCCACGATCTCTACCTGCTCGGGGTGATCGACCAAGTTCTTGACGATATATTCGACCAGTTCCTTCAAGCCTTTTTCTCCTTCTTTTCCTTCTTGGCAGCCAGATGACGCTGCCAGATTCCTTGGCTGGCCAGCAGCTCGCGCGCGGTATCGGTAGGTTGCACTCCCTGGGAGAGCCAGTAGAGGGCCCGCTCCGCGTTGATCTTGATCGTGGCGGGTTTAGTGCGCGGGTCATAGGAGCCAACTGACTCCAAATAATCCCCGTCGCGGGCGATCCGGGAATCTGCGATTACCAGACGATAGGTGGGCTTGCGTGGCGCCCCGAGACGGGTCAAACGGATCTTTACAGACATTGGTTCGTTCATTCCTCCAAAGCTAGATTTTTCCAAAGCGGGGGAAGACCCCCTTCTTCACTTGCTTGGTCATCATTTTGAATTGATCAAAACGCTTGAGCAGGATATTGACTTCCTGTACGGTAGTGCCGGACCCCTTGGCAACGCGCTTCTTCCGGCTGGAATTGATGATCTCTGGAAAAAGGCGCTCCTGGGAGGTCATGCTGAGGATAATCGCCTCCCAGCGTTTCAACTGTTTGGTGTCCAGTTGGGCGCCGGCCAACGAAGGCATCCCGGGCATCGAGGGAAGAAGGCCGTCCAGGCTGCCCATTCGCCCCAATCCCTGCATCTGCTCGAGAAAATCGCTGAGGTTCAACTTCTCCTTCAGCAGGCGCTTCTCCAGTTTCTCCTGTTCCCCTACCGAAAAGGCTTTCTCGGCCCGGTCGATCAGAGTCATCAAATCGCCCATGCCCAGGATTCGCTGGGCCATGCGGTCCGGGTAGAAGGGCTCCAGATCCTCGATCTTCTCCCCTACCCCGACGAAACGGATTGGTTTGCCGGTGACATATTTGCAGGAAAGAGCAGCGCCGCCACGGGCGTCGCCGTCCATTTTGGAGAGGATCACCGAGTCATAGTCCACCCAGCGCTGGAACTCCTGGGCTACTCCCACGGCAACATGACCCGTGGTGGAGTCTAAAACGAGGGTGATCTCCTTGGGTTGGAAGACCTTCTTCACTTCCACCAATTCGCCCATCAGTTCATCATCAACGTGCAACCGGCCGGCGGTATCCAGAATGGCTAAATCGTACTGCTTGGCTAAAAAGTGGCTGTGCGCCTGCTTGAGGATCTCCTGGATGCTGTTCCCGGTTTGCGCGAAACAAGCGATGTGCTCTTGCTCGGCCAGGATGCGGAGCTGATCAAGAGCTGCTGGGCGCTTGAGGTCCAGCCCTACCAAGAGGACGTGTTTGCCTCGTTTCTGATAGAGGCGAGCTAGTTTGGCGCAGGTGGTGGTCTTCCCCGAACCTTGCAGGCCAACCATCATCCAAGCTGCCGGCATGGCCAGGTTGAAGGCGGGTTGATCGAGGCCCAGCATCTCGGCCATCTCGTCGCGCACAACCTTGATCACCTGCTGTCCTGGGGTCAGGCTGGCCAGGATCTCCTGGGAAACCGCCTTGACCCGCACCCGTTCGGAGAAGGCTTTTACCACACTGATATGTACGTCTGCCGAAAGGAGAGCCATGCGCACTTCTTTCAGCGCTTGGTCAACGTCGGCCTCGCTTAGCTTGCCCTTTCCGGTCAGCTTGCGAAAGATGTCCTGAAATTTGTTGGTAAGGTTTTCAAACACCGAAGAATTCCTCCACAAAGGCGCGGTCTTCAAGGGAAAGCGCGACGACCGGTTCAGCCAGGGCCGGTCGAAGGCGCCGGCCTACTTCTTCCAAGCGTTGGCAAAAGCTCAACCGCTCCTCCCAATGCTCCAATGTGCAAGAAGCGCGTCTCATCAAGTCATAGGCGCCTTGGCGGCTTATCGACAGGCTCTCTCCGATCTCAGCCAAAGAGAGGTCTTCTTCCAAATAACGGCCCAGCACGCAACGTTGCCGATCGGTTAAAAGAGGGGCGTACTGGCGGAAAAGACGACCTAAATGAACTCGTTCTTCTAACATTGCCAAGTATTTTTACTTAACGAGGCGATCCTGTCAAATAGAAAGACCGTCAAGCAGGGTCAGCCAGCGCGAAAATGCTTGCTCCTGCAAGAGAAATCAAGCCAGGAACTTATCCAGAAAGCTCTCCGGATCAAATGTTTGCCAATCTTCCACTTTCTCCCCAGTTCCCACGAATTTAATCGGGATGGCTAACTGTTGGAGGATCACAAAGAGAAATCCGGCACGGGCCGGCGAGTCGAACTTGGTTAAGATGAGGCCGGTCAAGCCCATCGCCTGATGAAAGGATTCTGCTTGAGAGAGGGCGCTGAGGCCGGAGTTGGCGTCCAGGGTGAGGAAGACCTCGTCGGGAGCGTCGGCTTTCTTGCGCGTGACCGTGCGGCGTATTTTCTTCAGCTCTTCCATCAAATTGTGCTTGGTCTGTTGACGTCCGGCGGTGTCCACCAAGACAGCATCAATCCCTTTGCTGGTGGCCATCTCCATGGCATCGAAGACCACCGCCGAAGGATCCCCGCCCCTTTCGTGGCCGATGAAAGGCAAACCCAGACGTTGGGCCCAGATGTTGAGCTGTTCTCCGGCAGCGGCGCGAAAAGTGTCGCCGCCAACCAGCAGGCTTCGCAAGCCTTTCTTCTTCAAATCAGCGGCCAGCTTGGCGATACTGGTGGTTTTGCCCGCGCCGTTGACGCCGGTGAAGAGATAGACGGAAGGAGCTTGAGTCGATGCCTGGAGCGGTATGGTGGGCGGGATCACCGCTCGCAAGGTGGCGCGCAGTTCCCCCATTGTTTCTTCCAAGGTGGCGCTTTTCGGTAGAGTTTTTCGCAGTCCTCCCAAAATCTCCTCAGTCAAAAGAGGACCCAGGTCGCCTTCCAGCAACAGCACCTGGAGGTTTTCCCAGTCCTCTTCGCGCAGTCCGCCTTTGCGTTGGAAAAGGGCGCCCAGGCTCTCCTTGACTTTACTGAACCAGCTCACTTTCGCATCATCTCGCTGGAGAGCAGTTTGTTCTTCTCCAAGAATGCTTGGGCCGCGTTCTGTTCTGCTACTTTCTTTGATGTTCCGCTGCCCTTGGCTGCCTGAAAACCAGCCAAGCTAACCCGCACCATAAAAATCCGGGCGTGGGCGGTCCCTTTTTCTTCGGCAACCTTATAGGTTGGGATTTGGTCAGTGTTCCTCTGAGCATACTCCTGCAGCAAGCTCTTGAAGTCGAGGGGAGGAGCGTGCATGCTCTCCATCTCCACCTTGAACAATTTCAGGATCATTCCCTTGCTCTTTAGGTAACCACGGTCCAGAAAGTAAGCGCCGATAAGCGCTTCAAGCGCATCGGCAAGGATGGAGTCTTTGTTCCGTCCCCCGTTTTTGTCCTCCCCCTTGCCCATGTAGATCATCAGGCCGATCTCGATTTGGCGCGCTTTGGCAGCCAAAGAGGTTTGGTTGACCATGGCTGAACGACGCTGGGTGAGGTACCCTTCTTGGCTTTCCGGGTAGAGGGCGAAAAGAGCCTCAGAGATGGCCAATTCCAAGACAGCGTCTCCAAGGAATTCCAACCGCTCCCAGCATGTGCTGCTGGGATCCTCATTAAGGTAAGAGGAATGGGTCAGCGCTTCTTGGAGCAGCTTCTTGTTGCGAATCTTTACGAGCGGATGTGCGTTATTCTTCCAGGCGATCTTGAATAGCCCTCACTGCATCTCCGACGGTCTCCCAATTCTCCAGTTCCTCGTCTGGGATGCGTATGCCAAAGACGTCTTCCACTGCTTCAACGAATTCCAGCATGTATTCAGGATCAGCGCTCAAATCGTCGAAGAAGGAGGCTGACATGGTTACTTCCTCCGGTTCCACTGCCAACTGATCGACGATCGTCTCCTGGACCCGCTGGAAGATCTCTTCCGTGTCCATCTACGTTCCGCTCCTTCTTACCCCGTCTTGCGCAAGCGACGCCTGCATCGCCCGGACAATATCATGTTCTACCGCTCTGGCCGCCAGTCGTATCCCATTGGCAAAAGCCGGCGCTTTCGAACGTCCATGGCTGACGAAGGCTAACCCGTTCAGGCCCAGCAATGGAGCTGCTCCGATTCTACTATAATCCATCCGTTCTTTGAGGGCGGAAAAAACCGGTCGCAGCAAAAGGGCTCCTATTTTGTGCCGCAGTGAAGAGGCCATCTCCTTCTGCAGCAATTGAAAGATTACCTCGACGGTGCCCTCCATCGCTTTCAGGGTGACGTTGCCGCAAAATCCATCAGCGACGATAACCTCAGCCACATTTTGCAGGATATCTTTCCCCTCAACATTGCCGATGAATCGGAGCCCGCTGTCTGCCAGCATCTGGTGGGCTCTCTTGACAACCTCATTGCCCTTGTGCCCTTCCTCCCCGTTGGAAAGGAGAGCCACTCGAGGATGCTCAATACCCCGATCTAAAGAAACAAATCGCTCAGCCAAGAGGGCGAACTGCAAAAGCTGCTCACTGGAGCAATCCACATTGGCGCCAGCATCGACGAGGAAAACTGGACCTTCACGGCCCGGCAAGATAGCAGCCAGGGGAGGTCGTTTGACCCCCTCCAATCGACCGAAAGCGAGCAATGCAGCGCCCATCACGGCGCCGGTATTGCCTGCTGACAGAAAGGCGTCAGCCTGCCCTTCCGCCACCAGGCGCAGACCTTGCCGGATAGAGGAATCACGTTTACGCAAGGAAAGACTGGGGGTTTCGTCCATTCCCACAACTTCTTCCGCTGGGTGCAGCCGGCAGTGCTCAGAAA
Organism: bacterium; assembly: GCA_037131855.1. GTDB lineage: Bacteria > Caldisericota > JANLFM01 > JANLFM01 > JANLFM01 > JAPLHV01. The sequence goes on along the minus strand of JBAXQG010000011.1, from coordinate 1,969 downwards.
GGAGGGCCAATTCGTCGATGTGAGGCTGGATCAGCCTTGGCGGGCCGACCAGGATCACCTCCACGAGACCCTCCCGGATAACTTCTCGCGCCCCCAGCAAAACCTCTCGGGGGGCATTGTCTCCACCGACCGCATCCAAGGCGATGCGGACCGCCACTGCTAGCGGCCCCGCATCTTCTTCTTGTGTTCCTTGACGACGACTTCAACCTCGTGACGGTCTTTGTAGTAACCGCAACTGGGGCAGACGTGGTGAGGCTGAGTCAGTTTGTGGCAGTGCGCACACTCCACCATCGCCGGCGCCTCGATCTTGCTGTTGGCATGCTGGCGCTGACGAATCTTGGTCGATGTAGTTTTTTTCTTGGGAACTCCCATGGCGTTCCTCCTTCCTGCAGGTTATTCCTGCTCTTGCGAGCAGGCGCACTTTCTTTCATTGAGGTTGACGCCGCAATGAGGACAGATCCCTTGGCAGTTCTCCTGGCAAAGAGGAGTCCAAGGGACGGCTAGAAGCAAGTTTTCCCGGATTGGCTCGCTCAAGTCAATCTCTTCGCCGAAGAATAGGAAGGTGTTAAGATCCTCCAACTCCCCCGTCGAGTCATTGGCAAGCTCATTGATCCCGGATGCAAAGTATTCATTGAGTTCCACTGTCAACGGTAAAACGAAGCTGCTCGCGCAACGCGAGCAGTCCACGCGAGCGCGGGTATGCATTTCTCCAGTGACATCAAACTGCGGTCCCAGGTTTTTCACGCGGATCCAACCACGCACAGGTTCCTCCAACTCCAAGCCCTCAATAGATTGCGGACTTAAGTGGATGGGAACCTCCAGGATCCCTCCCAAGACTTTGTGGATCTCGGAGATATTGATGATCATAACTCGGGTATCATACGGAAATCCGCTCCTATAAACAAGGGTGCCAGTTTGAGTGGTCTATCTCTCAGCGGGCGATCAGAACCGGGCAATGGGCATGGTGTACCACTGCGTCCGAAACCGATCCCAGCAGGAATCCCGCCACCCGGGAAAGCCCGCGAGAGCCCAGCACGATCAGATCGTAGTTCCTTTTCTTGGCCAACTCTAGAATCACCCCAGCGGCATGACCTTCTTCCATAACCGTGTCGATGGTGGCGGCAGATCCGGAGAATGATTCCTCTGCAGCCTCCAGGACATCCTGTCCTTCCTTTTGCCGGAAGACTAGTATCTCCGGAATTGCCGATAGATAACGCTCGTCGCCCGGAGTGGTGGCTGCTACCAGGGCAACCGGCGCTAACACGTAGAGCAAAGTTACTCCAGCCGTCTGATAACGATCGGCCAGGCTGCGGGCGATGAGCAACCCCTTCTTGGACTCCTCCGACCCGTCCACCGGCACCAGTATTTTATTGAACATGTACGCACCTCCTTCTCGGTATGGCCTATTATCCCACGGACCTTCCCACTCCCCTACCCTTTTGCTTCCTCTGGAGATATTTAGGGTTCCTTCTCATTTCAAGTGGGCAACCTACCACCCTGCAGCAGCACGTCTAATCCAGTTTCCCTGATATCATGGCGATGATGACCTTCAAGAGTCTTGTCGATCCCAGGATATGGCTCCACCGTAGTGGTTCTCGTAGGGGCGGGTTTCAAACCCGCCCAGGTACGATCGATCCCATGGATATGATCTCCGCCGCTTTGGTTCTCGTAGGGGCGGGTTTCAAACCCGCCCAAGCATGGCCGGTCTCAGCATCGTGTGGCCTCATTCTCCAAAACGCCCTGCCGGGGGCTGATTAGCTGCCGGATGCTAGGTGGGACCACGCCTGCGTCGCTCCAACGGGGGTATCTCAAATCTAAAGACCTGACCCCATCTTTCCTTGGATCAATTCTCGGATCTGATCGATGTCATATTCCGGTACTTTTCGGCCCGATAGAGGGAACCTGGCAATCTGTTGAGTGCGTCGGGTCAGGCAATCCACCATACGCTTCGCATACTCTGGAGAATCTT
>JBAXQG010000010.1:0-18487 GCA_037131855.1 bacterium | reverse complement strand
AGGGTTGGGGATCCTCAACGAGATGCTGCAGGAGGCCAAGCTGAACCCCTCGTAATGGATAGGGAATAGCAGCACATAGCTTCCCTATCTCTCCAGTGAAGAGCGAAGGGAGCCAAACTGTGAACGAGCCTCCCGATGGGGAAGGCGAAAATTGACGAGGAGAGTGCGATGAACTTGCGCAATGCATGTCAGTTGGCTTTGGGGTTCCTTACCAAAGCGGAGACGGTTTTGGAGAACAGTCCCCTGGCTGGAGAAGCTGAGTTGGTGCGGAAGAGCCTGGCTGCTGCCTTGGAAGAGGAGAAATCTGCAGCAATGTTTGAGGGCAAGCCCAATGCTTCTGGCGGGGACTGGAGGAAGAAGACGCCGAACTATACCGTGATACGGGAAGGGTTAGGGGTCCATGTCCTCGTGCGCGATGGCTTCGACATCAAGGACCAATTGAAAGAAGCCAACTTCAAGTGGGACGGTGAGAAAAGGGTTTGGCGCACGCGCGAGCCAATCTCCTCGGAAGAACTCGAGGAGCTGGTTCAGCTTACCGGAATGGCGGCTAGCGGGGGAGAAGGGATCCAGGAGCTGGAGATCCCTCTTTAGGTTGATATCCTCTCCTCAATGAAGCCGGCCAGCGGTCGCATCCTTTGGGTGGATCTTACCAGCGGCGCTTCCCGTGAGGAAGCGCTGAGCGATGCCATCTACGATCAGTTCCTAGGGGGGCTGGGGTTGGCGGCGGCCGTCCTGACCCGGGCCATACCGGCGGGAGCGGATCCGCTGGGACCGGACAACGTGCTCGCTTTCGTCCCCGGACTTTTGGCTGGCACGCCCTCCTTTTTCACCGGCCGGTGGATGGCAGCGGCCAAGTCGCCCCTCACCGGCACTTGGGGGGACGCCAATTGTGGCGGCAATCTGGCTTTGGCCATTCGCCAGTGTGGTTATGACGGCATCTTCATCCAGGGTATCAGTGAGAAACCGGTCTACCTTCTCCTGGACAATGGTTCTGTCGAGTTGCGCGATGCGTCGGCTGTATGGGGAAAGGACACAGTAGAGACGGAACGAATGCTAACTGAAGAGGTTTCGCTCCCGAAACGACCCGCCATCGCCTCGATCGGTCCAGCCGGAGAGAAACGCTCCCTCATTTCCGGCATCGTCAACGACGGGGGACGAATTGCTGCGCGCTCCGGCCTGGGAGCGGTGATGGGATCCAAGCGGCTGAAAGCCCTGGTCTTGGCTGGATCGAAACCAGTGCAGACGGAAGCGCCCGAGGAGATGCGCCGCCTCAGTCGACGGCTGGCCGGGATCCTGGCCAAGCGCTTTCCCCTTCCCGGTCCTGGGGTTTTCCCCTGGTTGGGGGCCCTGCTCCGCCTCCTCCCCTGGACAGTGCGATTGGACGGAATCCTGCTGGCGGAGATGCTCTGTCGATGGGGAACCAGCGGCATGAATGAGATCTCCCTGCAGTGGGGCGATGCGCCGGTTCTCAATTGGGCAGGAAGCGAGCGGGATTTTCCCCTTCGCTCCTCCTCCTCGATTCGAGCGGAACGCATCATGGCGGGGGAGGAGCGACGCTACCACTGCCTGGCTTGCCCGCTGGGATGCGGCAGTTTGCTGCGCCGGAGCGGGGAGTTGATGCACAAGCCTGAGTACGAGACGATCATGGCTTTCACCGCTTTGTTGGGGAACACCGACCTTGAGGCGGTATTTCGACTCAACGAAGCACTGAATCGCGCCGGGATGGACACGATCTCGGCGGGAGGAACGGTAGCCTGGGCGATCGAGTGCGTGGAAAGGGGGATCCTCTCGCGCCAAGAAGTAGACGGTTTGGATCTTCGTTGGGGCAACGCTGAAGCGATCGAAGAGCTGGTCAGGAAGATGACTGCCCGGGAAGGGATTGGGGATCTGCTGGCTGACGGATCGCGGAAAGCTGCCCAACGGGTAGGAAAGGATTCCCAGGCTTGGGCAGTGGAGGCTGGCGGTCAGGAGTTGGCCCTGCACGACTCAAGACTGGACCCCGGGTTGGCTCTTCATGCTGTCGCCGACCCGAGCCCAGGGCGGCATTCCCAGGGCGGTTATATCTACTACGATACCTACCGCCTGTGGGCGCAAGTACCCGGCTTGCCTCGGCCCCATCTCCTGGAACCGAAAGGAAAGCGCTTCCAAGCTGACCGTGCCAATGCGCGCAAGGGGGCGGCTGTCAGCCGTTTTCATCAGCTCTACAACGCCGCTGGGCTGTGCATGTTCGGCGCTTATCTCGGTCCGGCCCGCCTGCCTCTCTTCAGTTGGCTGAATGCTGCTGCAGGATGGAAGCGTTCCCCGGCAGAATACATGGAAGTGGGTTGGCGCATCCAAACGCTGCGCCAACTCTTCAACCTGAAGCAGGGGATAGATCCGCGCGCCATCGGCATCACACCCAGGGCAGTAGGCGATCCGCCCTTGACCGAGGGGGGAAACCGGGGCAGACGGGCGCCGATCCGGGAGTTGACCTCCCTCTACTGGGAGGAGATGGGCTGGGATCCCAAAACAGGCATTCCCACCGAAGAGACAGTAGAAGCGCTGGGGCTGGGCGCTTTCCTGGAAAGAGGGGAGGGCGGCTAGAATGGCCCACTCCATTACCGCTGACTGCATTGGTTGCGGCGCCTGTACCCGCATTTGCCCGGCTCGGGCGGTGAGCGGGGAGATCAAGGGATGTCACCGGATCGACCCCCGCCGTTGCATTGGCTGCAGCGCCTGCGGGCGGGTTTGCCCCGCGGGGGCGGTGAAGGATGGGAATGGGGAAGCAGTGGAGCGGCAACCGCGCAACCGATGGGCAATGCCGTTGATTGACAGCCGATCCTGCAAGAGTTGTGGCCTCTGTTTGGCCTCCTGTCCAGTGACCGCCCTTGGTTGGATTCTCTCCTTCCCTGAGAAGCGCCCCAAAGCCTCTCTGGAGAGGCCGGAGAATTGCCTGACCTGCGGTTTCTGCCGATCGATCTGCCCGGTAGGCGCCATCGCATTGCGTCCATCAGCCATTGATGAGGATCGTACTCTTTCCGGTCGATGAGCGAGCCTCCGGCGGTTGTAACGGTTACCCAGCTCCCCCCCGGTGATTACCGGAAGGATTGCGTCGCCTTGCCCCGTGACTACGGCAGCCGCGCTTACGAGGAGAGAGACGACGTGCAGGCCATTCGCAAGGCTGTGTACGATTGCCTGGATCGTCTAGAAAAGGAAACCGGCATCAGTGGGAAGCTGAGGGGACGGCCGGCGCTGGTGAAACCCAACCTGGTGACCGTCTACCACAGGATGGGCTTGGTGGAGGAGGACTACCCCGAGAGCGCCGACCCCCGTGTCCTGGAAGCGGCGGTGCGATGGCTGCAGCGCTACAGCTCTGATATCACTATCGTGGAATCATCTGGACGGGGGGCGCCCACCCGCGGCTCTTTCCGCGTGGCCGGCCTGGACCGCTTGGCTCGCCGCTTGGGCTGCCGCCTGCTGTCTCTGGAGGAGCAGCCGGTAGATCGTTATTTTCTGCCCAAAGCGAAAGTCCTGAAGGAAGCGTTAATCCCGCGCGTTTTTCGGCCGGTGGTAGAGGGGGAAGCTTTCTATCTCTCCCTTCCCAAAATGAAGACCAACCTCTACACCACCGTCACCCTGGGTTTCAAGAACGCCATGGGCCTGCTCCCCTACAACCTTCGCCAGCGAAACCACAACTGGGCGCTTGACCAAAAGTTGGTGGACTTGCTCTATTTGGTGCGGCCCGACTTGACCCTGGTGGACGGGGTGGTGGGGGGGGAGGGGAACTGCCCAGCGCCGGTCGACCCGGTGGACAGCCGGGTGCTGGTGGCTGGCACTCACCCTCTGGAGACGGACCGGGTGGCGGCTCGCCTGATGGGGTTCAATCCCGAGGAGATCCCCTTGCTGCGTTTGGCTGCCGAGATGGGTTTTGCCGCAGCCCAAACGGTGGTATTGGGGGAAGCCGTTCTCCCTGCTTTTCGCCCGGCAGACCCTTCACTTTTAAGCGCCGCCTTTACCCGACAGTTTCCGGAAGTCGTCGCACTGGTCGGGCGAGAGGGAAGAGGCGGCGGCCTCGTCCTGACCAATGGCGGGAGCCTTGATCCATGTGAGGTCTGCCGCATGGAGATGGCCTGCCGGGGTGGGTGTTTGGCCACCGCCCGATTCGCTTTCGAGATGATCCTGCGGGAAGGGTTATCTCGCGACTTCCGGCTGGTGGCGATAATCGGTTCCGGGCTCCCGGTGGGAGGAGAACGCAAGTGGTTCGACCGATCGGGGAGAGGTTACACGCGCGAGGAGGTCGCTTGCTTGCCGGGTAAGAAGCTGGCCATCGGTCATTGCAGCGAGGGATTGCTGGGGATCGTCGATCGCCACCTGGATGGCTGCATGCCTTTTCCAAACGCCCCCCACATGGCCCTTCACGCCCTTAGCGGGACTCATTGCCGCGTGCTGGGGTTCGGCAATCGGCAGCTCCCGTTGATGCTCTTGGCGACCCTTCAAACTTGGTGGAACCGCCGGCGTCGCATCATTCGGGGAGAGCGGCTGGATGTGTCGCTTGCTGAAGATGACCGCCTGCTCGGATTGGAAGGAGACAGTCCCTCAAAGGGGAAGGAAGGTCGGGACTGGATAGAGTGGCCGATGCCGCCTCTTTCGCGGGAGGAGATAAGAGAAATGCTGCGCGTCGAGGATGCTGCTACCTGGTCTACCTTGCTCGGTCGATCATAATCCGGGACATAATACTATTTTGTAGAAAATAGTATTATGTCCCGGATTATGGCTGGGCGTTCTGATAGGCTTGTAGGAAGTCGAAATGGAAGAGCGTGCAGCCTTCTCGGTAGACTTTCCAAACCAGGTCGAAATAGTCCTTGTATTCCTCCCGATTATCCCGGTCGATGGTATAGCTGAAGAGCACGCCGTTTAAATTGTGCAAGCGCAGGAAGGTGGGGAGGCGCTCCAGCCAGACAGCGGCGAGTTCGTTCTCCCGGCGATAACCGGTGAAGAAATGGTGGAAATAATGGCATGCCTCCTCCTCGCCTCTTTTCCCGGAAAATCGGGGGGAAAAGTAGGGGACGGTGGCAGCCAGGTCCGAGACGAACCAGTCGTAGCAGCAGTCATCGAAATCGAAGAGGGTAATCCGCTGCCCATCGAGGAAGAAATTGGTGCTGTTCAGGTCGTCATGAACAAGCCCGTAACTGTCAAGGTCGGTGGGAAGGCGATCCAGGAAAGCCAACAACTCCTCGGCTCGAGCCGCTACTGCCTTTTCCTCCGGCGGAATGATCTCGCCGGCATGGAGCAACTCAAGGCCGGACCCTTGTTCGCGCCAGCTCGAGCGATGGCCCCTGTGCGGCCCCGGATCGTAACTCTTGGTAAGGGCGTGCATTCGTCCTACTATGCGGCCCCACTCCCGGTAGAAGGCTTCTTTGTCCAAATTCGGGTCATCCAGGTTAGGAGGTCCGCCCGGCGCTCTCTCGAAGACGCAGGCGATAAAGCAAGAGCCTGGCGCCTCGATGACCTCGGCCAGGCGGCCATTGCAGGAAGAGACTGGGGCAGCCGCTGGGATCCCACCGCCAGCCAGATAGCGGATCCAGTCCAGCTCCGCACATACTTGCTGAAGAGTGCGGCGAGACTCGTGGGTTAAACGGAGAATGCGTGGCCGGCCCTGGCAAACGAACGGATAAACCAAGTTCTCCACATCATCTAGGGGAGCCTGGGGGGGAATGCCTTGCCACAGCCTGGCTAGTTCTTGAAGGTGAGACGGTTGGATCAGGGAAGCGATCTCAGCTTCCATCATTGCTCCACTATTACTTTATTGAACCCTGCAAGAACCCCTGCTTCGTTAGCTCTTGCTTGTTTTGGCGGCAGCATCTCCGCCACTTGTTTTGGATGCACCGCCTCCGCCGCTTGTTTTAGGTGAAGCATCTCCACCGCTTGTTTTGGGTGCATCGCCTCCGCCACTTGTTTTAGCGGCAACGTCTCCCTCGCCTTTCGAGCCTTTCGACCATGAATTGGAGCTGTCGAAGAAGGAGAAACGGGATAGGATGCGTTCCGCCTTCCGCGATTGGCAGTTCGGGCAGATCGGCGTATTCTCGCCTCTCCCCAGCCCCTCCAAGAACTCAAAGTATTGATTGCACTGACTGCACTGATACTCGTAAATCGGCATGCTTTTTCACCTACGCTTTATCCAGTCGCCCAAAGGCTCTTTGGCCGTCTCCCCCTCCAAGTTGGCAATTCTACCACGAACCAGCACTCTTTCAACGCGGCCGCAGATCTCTCGCCCGGCGAAGGGGGTGTATCGTCCCTTGGAAAGCAGATCTTCGGCTTGGATCTTCCAACGAGCCCGGGGATCCAGCACGATTAAGTCGGCATCAGCCCCGACAGCTAGTCGCCCTTTGCGCGGAGAGAGGCCGTAGAGCTCCGCAGCCCGCCTCCCCGTGACAGCCAGGAAGCGGTCCAAGGAGAGGCGTCCTTTGACGTACCCCTCTTCCCAGATCAAAGGGAGAAAGGTCTGCAGCCCGGGAATCCCGGCGTAGGCGTCAAAGAAGTTGGGAGTCTCTTTCTCCTCGGGGTAGTGGCACGAGGCGTGATCGGTGGCTGCGAAGTCCAGTGCGCCATCGCGCAAGCCCTGCCAGAGCATCTCCTGATCCCATTGGGTGCGCACCGGCGGAGTGGTCTTCATCCGCGCCCCCCAACGGGCGAAGTCTTGTTCAGTAAGGAGAAGATAGTGCGGGCAAGTCTCGGCAGAAACCGGCAGTCCTTTCGCTTTCGCCTCGGCGATCAGCTCTACGCTGATGCCGCTGGAGAGGTGGACGATGTGCAGGTGGGCGCCGGTCTCTCTCGCCAATTGCAGAGCGGAGGCCACCGCTACCCACTCCGCAACCGCCGGCCGTGAGTTCAGGTAGTCGCGCCAACCGGTCCCCCCAGACTGCCGCACTCTACGGAGGGATTCTTCGACAAGATCGCGATCCTCGGCGTGGAAGGCCACCGGCAAGCCAAGTTGAGCCGCCTTGGACATCACCGCGCGCATCTCGCCAGCACTCACGCGGGGGTAGCTCTCCATCCCGGAAATGCCATAGACCTTGAAACCGACCACTCCCAGCAAGGCCAGGGCAGTCATTGTTTCACTGTAGGATCCATCCTGCACTTCCTCGCCGGTGACCCCGCCCCAGAAGGCATAATCCACCCAGGCTTTTCTGCGAACTGCCTCCCACTTGGCCAATAGACCTTTCGGCGTGCGACAGTTGGGTAGCGAAGTCTCGGGCATATCGATCACCGTGGTAACCCCACCGAAAGCAGCCGAGGCGGTGCCGCTGGCGAAATCCTCACGCCAGGCGAAACCCGGATCGTCGAGATGGACGTGGGGGTCAACGGCGCCCGGCAGGAGAAGCCGGCCGGAGAGATCCCAAGTCTCATCCACGGGGACGGACGTTAGATCGCCTATTGCCAGGATTCTTCCTTCCCCGATGAGCAGGTCGGATTCCTGCCAGCAGCCCTCCAAAGGCAGCTTCGCTTTAGTTAGCTTGAGGGTGTGGGTCGCTCTCATCCCCTTGTTCCTTCTTGGCGCTACGCCGCCGCTTTCCCCGCCGGCGCTTCTTTTTTTCCGCCTGCCCCGCTTTTACCGGACGAGGTTCTTTATCCGGGGAGGAGAGCGGTTCCTGGAGATTTGGGCGTTGCTCTGTGGGTGTTACTCGTTCCTTCACTCGCTTAACCCGCTGGCGAACTGGTTTCGGTTTTGCCACAGTGGTTCTCTCCGGTTCAACAGAGCGAGTCGGAAGAGGTTCAGCAGTTCTCGCCGTTTGGAGGGAGGCAGTGGGTCGATCATGAGCGTCTCCGGAGCCTACGGTGCGCTGCCGTGGTTCCCCACTTCCCTGGTTGTCCCCTCGACTGCCCGATCTTTCAACCGGTCTGCCTCGGTTTCGCCCGGCATGTTCCGGGCGCAGCCCCTCCTCCAAGCTCCGCTCCAGCTCTGGGCGTTCCCCCGGCAGCCACACTTCCTCAGCCAGGCATTCCACCCTCGCATCGCTCTCCAACACCACCGTGACTGATTCTTTCAAAGCGTTCAACTCGATCACGCGGCCCTTCCCCTTTACCGTCATCACCGTTGTACCTTCGCGCGGAAGACGAGAACGGGCTTCACGGTAAGTATCGTGCTCATAGCGCAAGCAGCACATCAATCGACCGCAAATTCCGGAGATCTTTAACGGGTTAAGGGCCAGACCTTGGTCTTTGGCCATCTTGATAGTCACTGGAGCGAATTCCTTGAGGAAAGTATTGCAGCACAAAGTCCGGCCGCAGATTCCCAATCCACCGTAGAACTTGGTCTCATCGCGGGCGCCAATCTGCCACAGCTCCACGCGACAGTGAAGAGTGGAAGCCAGGTCGCGTACCAGGTCGCGGAAATCCACGCGATTGTCAGCGGTAAAATAGAAGATATATTTGGAGCGGTCGAAGAGGTACTCAGCGGAAACCAGGCTCATCGGCAGGTGATGTTCTTGAACCTTCTCTTTGGCGACATGGTATGCCCGCTGTTCGTCCTCTCGATTCTCAAGCTGCCGCTCTTTGTCTTTATCAGTAGCCAAACGGGTCACCCGGGGCAGTTTCGATCCTCCGGAGGAGTCAACTTCTCCGGGAGGAAGCGGTTCGTGCGGGGCTCCGGTAATGGTCCCCAATTCTATCCCTCTTCCTGTTTCTACGATCACCTCGTCACCAGGCATCAGTTCCAGAAGGCCAGCGTCGAAATATTGCAGATGGCTCATCTCCTGAACTTTCACGCCAACGATTTTCAAGTTCGGCACATCTTTCCTCCAGTTTCTTCAATCCGCACCGCAAGGGTTCGGGTGCGTTCGACTCCCTCATGACCTTCTTCAGCCAACCGCGATCTCAATTCCATTGTTTTGGGACTGGCTCAGCATCCTCATGAGGAACTCGGGTCGCCCCAGGGAACTCCTGCCGTCCCAATTGAAAGAGCAGTACGGGGAGCAGCATGCTCATATTCACCGGGCTGGCGGCGAGTCCCAAGACATCCTCGATCCGATGGCAACCGCTAGCCCAAACTGCAGGAAGCCGGCGCGGGGCGATCTGCGCCAAGTGCTGCGATTGGTCGGTATTGATAACCGCTTGCGGCGCTAGACGCCATAGACTCAAATCGCGCCAGGCGCAATACAGAATACGCAAAAAATCGACTGCAGCGCGTTTATCCTTTTCTTTCAAGATGGCGTCACTTTGGGTAAAGGAAGGAGTGCCGGCAGCGACCTCCCAAGAGATTTCCAGGTAGCGCTGGCGTCTCTTCCATGCCTCCGCCTCTCTCCAACGCAAGGCTTCCCCCATTCGCCCGCCGGCGACGCGTGCCAAAAGCTCTGGTTCGGGAAGGGCGCCTGCCTCACGGTGAATGGAAGGGTTTACTCCGTGCGTTTCAAGGTGAGTGACCAAGTCCGCCCGCGAGAGGTAGCCAAAAGGTATTTCCAAGCAGCGGGAACGAATGGTCGCTGGCAGAGCGTCCGGCCTCGCGCTGACAAGGATGTTCACTACTGCCGGCGGCGGTTCTTCCAGCAACTTCAAAAGGGAAGCGCATGCTTCAGCGGTGAGACGATCGGCCTGGTCGATCACATTGATGCGGTAGGGAGAAAGGAGAGGGCTCATTACGCTGGATTCCCGCAAGCGGCGGGTCTCTTCGAGTTTGATCGATTCATCGCCTAGGGAGAGAACGCGTAAGTCAGGGTGCGTTCCAGCCTCGACCAGGCGGCAAGAAGGGCATTGACACCCATCGAGCGCCTTTGGGCAGGCCAAAGCTTGAACGAAAGCGCGAGCCATGAGCATCTTGCCGACCCCCTCCGGGCCAAAAAAGAGATAGGAGTGTGAAGGGGTTCCCCGCGCTGCCCGCGCCAACATCGATTTGACCCGGGCGTGCCCAACAATAGTGGGAAAAAGCTTGCTCATCGAGTGAGCAGTGGATAGTGCAGGACGCATAGTGGATTCCACTAGCTCAGATGGCTCAGACGCGCTCAAAATAATCGATCGGGACTACAAAGATGGCAGCCCCCCCGATTTCCACCTTCATCGGGTAGGGGATGTAACTGCCGGGGGCGCTAGGCGCGTATGGGGCTGGGTTGATGAAGTGTTCCCGCTTATGGCAACGCTCGCGGACCAAAGAGAGAATCTCCTCCACTTTGTCGTCATCCACCCCGAGGAAGATCGTCGAGTTTCCTTCCCGCAAAAACCCTCCGGTAGAAGCCATCTTGGTGGCGCGGTAGCCTTTCTGGGTCAGAGTGGAGAGCAAAACCTCGGCATCCTTGTCTTGAACGATAACCATCACTAACTTCATGCGTTTCCCTCCTTCACTCCTGGGCAATTCCTTGGCCGCGCTCGAAGAGAGGCTTGGGGGGGATCTCCATGGCAGTCGCCGGTCCTTGCTCAAGGGGGACACAACCATGGGGATTCTGTTCAAGAAGATACAGAACCCAGTGCCAAATGCGTCCCAAGACTTCTTCGGCTCGACCCTCTCCCGAGACGATGCGAATCCGTTCCGGATCACGGATAGCCAAAGCCAGGTAGGCTTCCCGCACTTTCTCCTGCAAGCCAAGCCCCTCCGCCTCCAAGCGGTCTCCGGCAGTCCGTTCCAGTGCTGCGTTTGGTTCCATATCCAAGACCACGGTGAGATCAGGTTGCAATCCTCCACTGGCAAAGAGGCAGGTTTGCCGCACTTCCTCATAAGGTAGGCCGTGCCCCCAGCATTGGTAGGCCAGCGTAGAGTCGTGGAAGCGCGTGCAGATTACTACTTGCCCACCTTCCAAAGCAGGAAGAATCTTCTCAGTCAGGTGCTGGGCGCGGTCTGCCAGGTAAAGAAGCATCTCTGCCATCGGGGAGAGCTCCAGATTCACTGGATCCAGAAGAATGCGGCCGATGTGGGCGCCAATGCGGGTGGCCCCCGGTTCGCTGGTGACCAGAACAGGGAACCCTATTCCGCGCAGTTGAGCGGCCAGCAATTGAGCTTGAGTGCTCTTGCCGCACCCATCGACTCCCTCCAAGGTGATGAAGATGCCCCTCATGGCTCAGACTCCACCGGGAGGATCACCACGCGGCGGTTCGGTTCCTCTCCTTGGCTCTCCGAATGCATGCCGTAGTGTTCAGCCATCTGGTGTTGCAGACGGCGGATCTGGGGCGCTTCGGGCGGAAGATCCACCGGAAGCCGGCTACGAGACGCTTTCATGATCATTTCCTCGGTTCTCTCCATCAGTTTGAAGTCCCATTCCCGGTCCGGCATCCCGTAGAGTCGTCGCAAAAAGGCGCGGATCTGCCCGCTGGTGTTGTTGCGCAATACGTACACGGGAATATTGCGCCCCTGAGCTTGAGCCAATAGGTAAGGCTGGCGCTTCTCTTGCGATTTTACTGTGACCACTACCTGGGCATCATTGAGGTTGCGGGTCACGGTGATCGGCAGTCCGAGGTCTTGGATCCCTCGCTCAATCCGGCTGCGGGAAATGGCGAAAGGGTAGATCTGGATCGGTCCGGTCTTGCGGAGGCTCTCCACTTCCTCCTCTTCCCCGATCTCCTCTGATTTTTGATGAGCGCGATCGACAGTTTCCTGCAACTCACGCGCTCTCTCCGGCGACCGCGAACGGATCTCGGGGCGGGGCAGCACGTTGCGCAGCATAGAATCGACTGTTTCCGCGACGTTCTTGTGGATGGCCACCGTCTCTCGGTCTTTCATCTCCACCAGGATATTGAAAGTGGGCGGGGCGCGACGTTCCAACACGGTTTTCTGGGTGCCGCGGTAACGAGCCTCCTCGTCAGAGAGGGTCACCGCCTGGATCCCTCCAATCAAGTCTGAGAGGGTGGGGTTCTGAGCCAGGTTCTCCAGCGTGTTCCCGTGCGCTGTGGCCACCAGTTGCACGCCGCGCTCAGCGATAGTGCGGGCAGCCATTGCTTCCAGCTCACGACCGATCTCGTCGATGATGATCACCTCGGGCATGTGATTTTCCACTGCCTCGATCATTACTTCATGCTGGAGTTCGGGCCGCGGCACCTGCATGCGCCGAGCGTGACCGATGGCCGGATGCGGGATGTCGCCGTCACCGGCAATCTCGTTGGAGGTATCCACGACGATGACTCTTTTTTTCAGATCATCAGCCAGAACGCGCGCCATCTCCCGCAGGAGGGTGGTTTTGCCAACCCCGGGCGGTCCTAGGATCAAGATGCTTTGTCCAGACTCGACGACATCGCGGAGGATCTCCACGGTGCCGAAGACCGCCCTCCCGACGCGACAGGTGAGGCCAATCACTTCCTCGCTGCGGTTCACCAAACTGGAGATGCGATGCAGCGTACGCTGGATGCCGGCACGGTGATCCGGACCGAATCGGCTGATATGTTCCACAACGTAAGTAAGGTCAGAGACAGTCACAGGATCTTCACTGAGGTAATAGAACGAATGGGGGAAACGAGCTTCCGGCGGACGCCCCAAATCCAAAACCACTTCGATCAGGTCATTGAGCTGCTCAAACTGCAGCAAATGGTCATGCACTCGCGGTGGAAGAACCTGCAGGATTTCCCCGAGATCATCGACAATAGATGCTGCCGCAGGCTGTAATCCTTCATTCACTTGGGATGGCCTCCACGGTGGCTCCTCTTTTGATTCTATCATAATGAACGGAGCGCGATTCTTTCTTCCTCGGCCTCAAATAAGGAGAGGCTCTCCTGGCGGTGGAGGGCATCTTCCACTTGTTCTACGACCCGCTCCAGGTCTGCCGAGGAGCGAACGAAATCGAGGCCTTCCGTTTCGATGGTCAAGAGTGGAGCGCGGCGAAACCGGCCAGCCCACTCCTCGTAGCGACGGTTTAACCCAGACAAGTAGTCCAAGCTGACAGATTGCTCATATTGGCGGCCCCGTAGGCGCACGCGCGCCAGCAGCGTCTCCGGTTCGGCTCGCAGATATACCACCAGGCGCGGTTGCTTGAGACGGCGCAGAGCTAGGTGGTAGAAATGGCGGTAGGTGTTCCAGTCGCGCGCGTCCAAGATGGAGAAAGCGAAGACCTCGGCATCCTCATAGATAGTGCGGTCCAGCAAGGCCGGCGTCTCACGTTGTTGGAGGCGCAGGTGCCCCTGGTAGCGCTCCAGCAGAAAATGCATCTGGGAGTGGATCCCCCAGCGGGAAGGTTCCAGGTAGTAGTCAGTAAGGTAGGGGTTGGTCATTTCCGGCTCCTTGAAGAGAACCCAGCCCCAGCGGGCGGCGAGGATTTCGCTGAGGGTAGATTTTCCCACTGAGATGTTCCCGGCAATGGCTACGAAAGGCGCTGGAGGCGGCAAGGGTTTCATCGCAAGGCGCTTCGCACGACTTGCAGGACAGCTCGTTTGTCCGTCTCGCGGTTGACGAAATCAAGAAAGGTGGTGTCAATCGGCAAGAGAGGCGCCTGCTGAAAATCCAGGAAGAATTGCTGGTAAGCCACCCGCAAGGCCTCTTCGTAGGAATCGCTGATGGAACTTTCGGCTTGGCGGCCGCGGCGGCGGATCCGTTCCATCAGGTGAGCCAGGGGAGCGTCCAGGTAGAGGATCAGGTCGGGTTGTTCGACGAAGGGCAGCATCTCCCCGATTACCCGGTCATAGAGATCTTTGTCCCTCCCTTGCAGGTTGAGGGCTGCGAAGATCAGATCCTTCTGGAAATAGAAATCGGAGACGACTGTTTGGGCTTGTCTCAGCTTCTGCAAGCGTTTCTGTTTTTGGAATCGCTTGACCAGAAAAAAAAGCTGGGTAGGGAAAGCGAAACGCTCGCTGTCCAAGTAAAAATCAGCCAAGTAGGGGTGTTGGTCGACCGGCTCGAAGAACGGCTTCATGTTCAATTCCCACGAAAGAAGCATGGTAAGGGAGGTCTTTCCCACCCCGATCGGACCCTCAATGGCAATATGAGAATACTTCTTTTCTTCCGGCATTCACGACATTCTAGCAAAAAAACCCCGCCCATTGGCTGGGCGGGGAATGATACGAAACAGTCTGCGGCAGCACGTCTTCTATAGCCAATAGAAGTGGTTTAGGACGGCGTCATACTCCTGCTGAAGACGGCGGAGGTGACCTTTCTCGAATTCGATCAAACGCTCCAGCGTTTTCACGGCCTCCTCGTCAGCGACTTCTTGGCGGAAGGAAGTGTAGAGATCAATCGATTCTTTCTCGGCGCTGATCCCCACGCTGATCGCTTCCAGGGCGGACGCCCCGTCGAAGACGGCTTGCTGGGGGAAAGAGTAATCCAGAGGCTGACAGGCTGTATCTTGGTTAAACTTCTTGCCGCCAGTCTCTTTGGCATACCACCTCTTCAGCGCCTCCAGGTGGTTCTCTTCCTCGCGGGAAAGCTCCATGAACTTGCTTTTGCCGGCTGCATTGCCAATCCGTTCAGCGACCTCGCGGTAGAAATCCGCGGTGGCGACCTCTTTCAACATGGCAGTCTCTAACAGGGAAACGTTCGACATCTTGTGGCCTCCTTTCGAGGTTTCTTACCATCTTACCAAATCCATGCCTCGCTTATTCCCACTTTCAATAGGGGTGGATGTATGCGTCATCAATGAGCTGCAGGTTCTATAATAGCTTGCCAGGGTCATTTTGGTGATGGCCCAAATCAAAGGTGAAGGAGAAACGAACGATGGCCTGCAAGAGACCAGCTAAGGAAAGCACGGAGAAGAGCGATGCGGAAGTGGCGGTAAGCCAAGCCACCCCTGCCAAAAAGAGGAAAGCAACGCTCAAGGCGGGGACCAGGTTGAGTTGCTCCGACTGTGGGCTAGTTGTGGTGATCGAGGAGGCCTGCTCTTGTGAAGAACCCTGTGGTTTGATCTGTTGCGGGAAGCCCTTAAAAGCCGTGAAGTAGAGCTCCAATCGACTGGCAACGGCGCGGTGACCGTAGGCTCCCGGTCCGGATTCGTACGATAGGAGGGGTAATGACGCTTCTCTTGAGCCGCAGCGTAGTGGAGGGTATCTTGACGATGCCTTTGGCCATGGAGGTGGTGGAAGAGGGCTTTCGCCGCTTGGCCGAAGGAAAAGTGGCGATGCCGCAGCGGGCAGTGACCGTGGTTGCCCCGTATCACGGCACTCACCTTTCGATGCCGGTGTTCGTGGACGGCGACCCCGGGGCGCTGGCTGTCAAAGTGGTAACCGTCTTTTCCGACAATCTCCGGCAGTTCGGCATGCCGAGCATCCAGGCCACTCTTTTGCTGCACGACCCCCGCACGGGGAAATTGGAGGCCATCCTGGACGGCGAGTGCCTGACGGCGATGCGCACGGGAGCTGTTTGCGGCGTGGCGACACGTTTACTGGCCCGCCCGGAGAGCCGCACGATGACCCTCTTCGGGGTGGGCGCCCAAGCCGGACCGCAATTGGAAGCGGTCTGCCTGGTCCGGCCTATCGAGCAAGTCTGGGTGGTCAGCGCTGGGGATTCCCGAGAAGCCGCTTTTTGCACAGACATGAGCGAGAAGCTGGGAATCCCGGTACAGCCTGCCCCTCAAGTGCGGAAAGCGGTGGAAGAAGCCGACATCATCGCCACAGCGACCAACGCCAGGGAGCCAGTCTTCAGAGGCGCCTGGCTGCAGCCCGGCGCGCACATCAACGCTATCGGCGCCTACACCCCAACCATGCGCGAGCTGGACAGCGAGACCCTTCGCCGCAGCCGACTCTTCGTTGATCTTCGCCGAGCCGCGGAAGCGGAAGCCGGCGATTTGCTGATGGCGGTAGCCGAGGGATCGCTGACTCTTGCCGCCATCGCCGGCGAGCTGGGTGAACTATTGGCTGGCAAGATCGAAGGACGCACCGATCCCCGAGAGATCACAACCTTCAAATCAGTCGGCCTGGCCTTGCAGGACGCTGTCACCGCCGCCCGCGTGGTTGCCCTGGCGCGGGATAAAGGCCTCGGCCAGGAGATCCAACTATAAGGAGCTTGTCATGAAACTGAACTGGAATCCGCCGGCGGACTGGGTCCGCATCACTGCTATCGACGCGCACGTCGCCGGTGAACCCCTTCGGGTGATCCTGGAGGGCATGCCGGAACTCCCCGGCGATACCATTCTGGCCAAGCGACGGGTGATGAAAGAGCGTTACGATCACCTTCGCCGGGCGATGATGTGGGAGCCGCGCGGCCATGCCGACATGTATGGCGCCATCCTCACCCCGCCAGTGACCCCAGACGGCGACCTGGGGGTGCTCTTCACCCACAACGAGGGGTTCAGCACGATGTGCGGACACGGCATCATCGGGCTAGCTACTGTCTTGCTGGAAACAGGTTTGATCGAGAAAGAGGGCGATCACCCGGTCCTTCGCATGGATACCCCAGCCGGCCGTGTCACCGCAACAGCCCACCGCCAGGGTGGGAAAGTGAAGTCCGTCTCCTTCCGCAACGTCCCCTCCTTCGTCTATGCCCTCGATGAAATTGTGGAAGTGCCTGGAATCGGACCGTTGCGGTATGACCTCGCTTTCGGCGGCGCCTTCTACGCTTTTGTCCAGGCAAAGGACTTGGGGGTAGGGTTAACCGGAGAGCACTTCCGGCCTTTGATTGACTTGGGAATGCGGGTGAAGCGGGCGGTGATGGCAGCGCGGGAGATCCGCCACCCTTTCGAGGAGGATCTCGGTTTCCTCTATGGCGCGATCCTGGTCGGACCAGCGCTCGAGCCCAGTCATCACAGCCGCAATGTATGCATATTTGCCGATGGGGAAGTCGACCGTTCTCCTACCGGCACCGGCGTCAGCGCGCGCGCAGCCTTGCATTACGCGCGCGAGGAGATCGCCTTGGGGGAGCCCTTCATCGTAGAGAGCATTCTCGGAACCTGTTTCACCGGCAAGGTTTTCCAGAAGACCACTTTCGGGTCATACCCGGCTGTGATCCCGGAGATCAGCGGCAGCGCTTCCATTATCGGGCGAAACGAGCTCTGGATCGACCCGAGCGACCCCCTCCGAGACGGCTTCATTCTGCGCTGACCCACTCTTGATCAGGAATGGGCGAATCTGGGAGAATAGCGAATGAGCACAATGGCGGGCGGCAATTCCCTAAAACCCCAGGATAACCCCGCGAAAGCTGGGGTCATCAAGGAGACAGTCTCCCGGAATGGCCTGCTGACCCGCTTAGTCGCTCTCCTGCTTACTTTTAGCTACGCCATGATGGCCAACTCGCTGGCTCTTTGGGCGGATTTAGCTGTCACCCTGATCGGTTTTCTCGCTTTGTTGACAGCTTGGTTGACGATCCGCGCAGTTACCCGCGGTGACAAGGAAGCCTTTGCTTTTGGCTCGGGGCGGCTGGAAAACGTCTCCAGCTTGGGTATCGCCGGCATGATGATCCTCTCTTTCCTGATGATCGTGGGCATTGCCGTTTGGAAGTTCATCAACCCGGGACCCAGCTCCGGCTTCGGCATCACCATGGGACTGGTCTGCAACGGCGCATACGTATTGATCAACGGTTGGGTGTACAGCAGGAATCTCATTTTGGAGAAAAAAAGCGACTCCCCAACGATCACCGCCCAACGGCGCCTCTACGGCTACCAGTTGCTTTCCAACCTGCTGATGGTGGCTTCCCTTGGGTTGATCCTGCTCTTCGCCAACCAGCATTGGACTTTCTACATCGATCCCATCGTCTCCCTGATCCTGGCCCTGACCCTGCTGCTGAGCGCCACCAAGACCCTTCGTTCCTCGGCCCTGAATCTGCTCGACGGCGCGCTTGCGGAGAGGGATCAGTTGCTGATCATGCGCGCGCTGGCTGAACACTTCGATGATTTCGCAGTGCTGCACGGGATCCGCACCCGTCACTCCGGGGGGCGAGATTATATCGAGCTCTTTCTGGAGTTTGAGGCCAGCCGGACCATGGGCGAAGTGCAGGAGACCATCGAGCATCTGCGCAAGCGGGTGGAGGGGCTGGTGAGAGGGGCTGATGTGGTGATCATGCCGACCCGGACGCCGCCCGCGCCACTCAACTGATCTAGAATAATCCGGGACATAAGGCTAAATAATCTGGGACATAATACAATTTTGCGCCAAAATTGTATTATGTCCCAGATTATTCTTATGTCCCGGATTATTACTGCAGCGGGTTGAAGGCTTTTCCTTGTACGAGCAAGCTGTTCGTGATAGCTTTGGTTGTTTTGCCGACACTGATCTGGAGAGGATGATGACCATGCGCAAAGAACTGAATACAAAACGGCCTTCGGCAGCATGTCATGTAGAGCTGATTGATTCCCCCTTGGTGAACCTGCACGACAGCCTGCGTCAGCATGGCATGTACGTCGAGTGCCGCGCCTGCGCCTCTTCCTGCCAATCCGCCTGCAAGACAAGCTGCACCGTGGCCAACCAGCCTTGCGAACGGACGGCAGCAGAGCGCTGACCGCAGCCTGATCCCCTGAGATGTTGCCCTTTCCTTGGGACGAGGGTGTTCTCCATCTGTTCCGCATGGGTGGAAGGGTTCTTCTATTTGATGTGGCCTCCTCCTCTCTTTTCGCACTCGACCCCCTTGGCGCTGCACTGATCGAGGAAGGCCGCAGCCGGACAGTGGAGGAAAGCCTGGCCG
>JBAXQG010000009.1:0-21007 GCA_037131855.1 bacterium | reverse complement strand
TCCGTCAATATGGCGTTGTCTTGGGGACCACCGTCCTTCTCTTGGACGGGCTAAAGGGCGCCTTGGCCGCTTGGGTCTGTCTGCTGCTCTTTCCGGCGCAATCCTGGGTGATGGTAGCGTCCGGCTTCGCTGTTGTGGCTGGCCACAATTGGCCGATCTTCTTCCGTTTTTCCGGGGGAGGAGGGTTGACTACCGTGGACGGCTACCTGCTCGTAATTAAGCCATTGGATACCCTTCTCTTCACTATCTTTACCTTTCTCATGGCGCTGCTCTTCGCCAAGGTTCCTGCTTTGGGGCGCGCCGTGCGTCCCTTGGGCCGTCCCCTTCCGGCAGCCGCAGTGTTCGGTCTGATCCTCTACATCATCTACTCCTTGATCTGGTATGGTTTCCTCTGGTTCACCTTGCTCCTGCTCGTCTTTGGCATAGAGATGGTAATCCGCCGCAGCCGCGTCGTGAAAATTGAAGACAAGGCTAGGAAAGAAGATGATGTCTGAATTTCTGTTGATCCTGGGCAGCTATCTGGTTGGTTCCTTAAACTTCGCGATCATTCTCAGTCGTCTATTCAAGAAAGGCGATATTCGGGCGCATGATCACGCCGGGGCGTCCGGCGCCTTCAGGCAGTACGGTGCAGGAATCGGTATCGGGGTTCTGGCGCTGGATATCCTGAAAGGGGTCGCGGTAGGGTTGGCCTGTCGCTGGCTCTTTCCCGATACCAACATTTGGCCGGTGGCACTGGCTGGTTTTGCCCTCATCGCCGGACACGACTGGCCTCTCTTCTTTCGCTTCGAAGGAGGGGGGGGGTTAGCCCCCGGCTTTGGCTTTGTCTTGGTTCTGCTGCCGCTGGAAGGCGCTCTATTGGCTGCAGCTACCGTTCTCCTGACTCTTATTTTCTGGAGAAGCCCCCTGGCCAAGTTGCGACTGGACCGGCCCATCCCTACTGCTACCCTGATCATGATCCCAATCTTCTTCGTCGCCCTCTGGATCCGTTTCGGTTTCCTCTGGTACGGCGCGATGATTCTGATGATGGGCTTAACCATCGCTTTCCGTCGCATCTTTACCACCTGGACCCGCGCCAAGAAGCTGCCCTCGAACGAATCGAAGAGAGGAACTTGAATGGGAACATTGCTGATCCGCAACGCCTCAATGATCCTGACCCTTGACCAAGCCGGCCACCGCACCAGCGGAGATCTGTTGATCGAAGGGAATCAACTGGTTCAAGTCGGCGGGCAAGTCTGCTTTCCAGCCGACGAAGTGCTCGATGCCAGTGGCTGTTTGGTCTTTCCCGGCTTGGTCAACACGCACCACCACCTCTATCAGACCTACCAACGCAACCTTCCCGCTGTCCAGGATGTTGAACTTTTCCCCTGGCTGCGCCATCTCTACCAGGTCTGGCGCTTCCTCGATCCTGAGGTCGTCTACTGGAGCGCGGCCCTTGGGATCGGCGAGTTGCTCCTCACCGGCTGTACCACCACGACAGACCAGTTTTACGTCTTCCCAAAAGGGACCGATCCTCATTTGATCGACGCTGAGATCGAAGCCGCCCGCTCATTGGGGATCCGTTTTCTGCCCTGTCGCGGCAGCATGTCACTGGGGGAGAGCGCTGGAGGTCTGCCCCCCGATGATGTCGTACAGGATGAAGAGACGATCCTGGCCGATTGCCAGCGCCTGATTGATACGTACCATGACCCAGCCCCCTACTCCATGCTGCGCATCGCCCTGGCCCCCTGTTCGCCTTTCTCCGTCTCCAGAAGCTTGTTGGAGAAGAGCGCGGAGATGGCGCGCCGGCATGGAGTCCGCCTGCACACCCACCTGGCGGAGACCAGGGACGAGGAGCGCTTCTGTTTGGAGCGTGTCGGTCGCCGTCCCTTGGCCTATCTGGAGGAAACCGGCTGGAGCGGACCGGATGTGTGGTTCGCTCATTGCATCTATCTGAATGAGGAAGAACTGCAGCGCATGGCTGATGCCGGCAGCAAGGTGGCTCACTGCCCTACCTCCAACATGCGCCTGGGTTCCGGCGTAGCGCCGGTTCCACGGATGCGAGAATTGGGGATCGATGTCGGGTTGGCGGTGGACGGAAGCGCTTCCAACGACTCCTCGGACATGCTGGGAGAGGTTCGCAATTGCCTGCTCGTACACAAACTGACCCATGGCGTTTCTTCGATGAGCGCTGAGCAAGCCTTGCGGTTGGCAACATCCGGTGGAGGGGCCGTGCTCGGCTACCCGGAGATCGGAAGCCTGGAAGCCGGAAAAGCAGCGGACTTGGCCTTGGTAGATTTGAATCAATTGGGTTATGCCGGCGCTCTTTCTGACCCGTTGGCCGCTCTGGTCTACTGCGGGGACAACCATCTGGTGAAGGCTACTGTTGTCAACGGCCGGGTAGTGGTGCGCGACGGGCGCCTGGTCGGTCTGCCGGAGGAACAAATCATCCAGCAGGCCAACCGTCTGAGCCGGCGCATGCAGGAGCAAGCTTGTTAATTATTAATTCTAAATTTTTAATTAATAATTTAAAGACTTTCCAATCAAAAATCAGCAGTCAAAAATCAGCAATGATCGAAGGAAGGGTGGTGCTGGTATAAAGGTGGACCGGCGAGACAAGGGATCTTTTAGAACTGTGGTCAGTATCCTGATTGCTCTGGCGGCCGTCACCGCTGCATTGGTTAGTTGGACCGCCGCCCAGGTCAACAGCAGGGCCGGCACCTTGGACGGAGCTGCTACGCAGGCGGCTTTGGACGCTGCCAGCACGCGAATAACCATCGCTACCGATCTCACTTCCAATCTCTTCTATTACGATCAGTATTTCCAGCACCTGAAAACAGCCGAACTCCTGGACGCACAGACGACAGGAAGCCCGACAGACCTGGCAGCGATCCTGTGGGACGAACGGCTGCGGGAGTTGAACCAGGCTAGTTACAATCAGAAAAACATCGAACAGGATTTTCTCTTGCGGGGAGAGACGGTGGACAGCTTCCAGGCCGAGGAGTACCAGCGCGCCCGCCTGGCAGAGGCAGCCAGTCAGCGAGATCTTGATTGGGCGCTCTCGTTGAACCAAGCCCAAGACGTGCGGGCTCTCACCTTGCGCTTGGTTTCGCTCAATCTCTTCTTTACCGCAGCCATCTTTTTCTTCATCATTGGCTTGAACGCAGAGAACCGCCGCCTGCTGTGGGCAGCGGGGGGGGTCTGTTTTTATGCTGCCGGTCTTTCCCTTTTCGTCCTGTGGATGGTGTAAGCGAAGATGGATGATAAACGCTTCAAGGTGATTTTTACCATCGTCATCGCCGGGATCACTTTCCTCGGGGCCTTGTTGGCTTACCTCAACACCGAAGCGGGGATGAACGCCTCCATCGCCAACCGGGACAGTAGGATTTTGGCCATCCAGAGCTTGCCTCAGGAGATGAGCGCCCAGCAGGAGATTTCCCGCGCCCGCCAACAACTCACCACCCAAGAGAATATCGCCTGGATGGCAGAGGTCGACAATCTGTTGCAGATGGATTATCAAGACACCCAAGGGATTCCTGTCTTGGAGTCTTGGCAGCGTCTTTTACAGTTGAACGTCTCCCGATCCTCGACACTGAACCAGGAACTTCAATCGGTAAGCGCCATTACCCCTTCCAACACCTTGATTCAAATCTATCTTCAACGCTACGTGATTCCTCAAGCTCTCATTGGAGAACAGCAACGTCTGGCCAAGCGGGTGGCCACTATCTGGAGCAATAAGAGCAGCGCCTACTTGACTGGGATCACCATCCTGGCAGTGGTCCTCTTCCTGCTCACTCTCTCCTTGACCATCACTACCCGCATGCGTTTCGTCTTCTCCTTGGTCGGCCTGGTCCTGGCCTTGGCCGTTGTCATCTATGCTTTGATCAACTTGTTGGCGCCTTTCAGCCTCCCCACATCCGATGCCCTGCAACTGTATAGCCTAGCCAGTGGCAACTATGTTCAGTCTGCTCTTGATTACCAAGTCAACGACTTCACCGGCATTCGTCCACACGCCCAGGAGGCCATCCAACAGTTGGACCAGGCTATCGCCCTCTCCCCTGATTTTCCCTCAGCCTATTCTTTGCGCGGAAAAAGCTGGTCGTTCCTCGGCCAATCCGAGGTCTTCGGCCGGCGAGACTTGCAAGCAGCCCTAGCGGATTTCCAGCGAGCCATCCCCGACCTAACGATGGCCATCCAACAAGGACAGCAGGACTTCGACAGCCACCTCAGCCTTGGCGTGGCGCAGTTCTATGGCGGAGATCATACCGAAGCCCAGCGCTCCTTTGAGCGTGCCGCAGCCCTCGCTCCCCAGCAGAAGCTGTTGATCGGTCTAGACATGGCCGTCAATAACCTGTTCTGGGGAAAGCCCCAGGAAGCTCTCCAGGCCACCGAGGGGGCCATTCAACACGCTGCCTCGAACCGCCTCTACTCAGACTCCTACATCTTCCGCAAACTCATCTTCCTGATGGAGCAGATGAAATCGGTCACCCCGGTGGATGGAATCGACCCCGTCTTGAAACGCGTCAAGGAAGCCTACGTCTCTCTGGAATTCCTTGGAACGGCTACGCCCACCCCCAGCGGAGCCTATTTCTCCCCTCTGCTCTTCGGCGAAGAAACGACGAATTCCCAGGGAGAGACAGTCTTCACATCCACCAGCACCTTTCCAGCCTACACCCCCGCCGTCTTCTTCTCTTTCCAGTACGAAGCGGTTCTTCCCGGGACCAAGATCGTACAAAAGGTATATCTCGATTGGAACGAGCAGTTCTTGCTGGAGCGAGCGGAAGAATGGAGCTTGGTAGATAGCGGCGGCGCCATATGGTTCGTCCGCTTTCCGATCTGGGAAACCTTCGATTACTTGACCTCTGGAACCTACCAGGTAGAGCTCTTTGCCGATGGAGAACTCCTCTCTAGCGGCTCGTTCACCGTGGAGAAGCCGTAATCGATAGTTCTTAACCAAAGCGCCACTCTCCGCTTTTCGCGGCTTGCCTTTCCCAGAGGAACCTCCTAACGTGTAAGGCTCAAATGAGACCACGGTGATCATCCTGCAAGGATTCCAGGATTACTTCCGGCAGATACAGCGTTTTCAGGCCAACGCCCGCTGGTTCCTGCTGGGCGGTTTTCTGATCGGCGTCGGCTTTTCCATCTTCAGTTTGCTCTTCAATCTGACTCTGCGCGAGGCTGGTTTTTCCGAGGATCTGATCGGCCGGATTCTCTCCCTCGGTTCCTTGGGCACTTTCCTGGCCGCCCTTCCTGCCGCCTACCTGGCCAAGCGCTTCCCAGCTCAGACCATCCTGGTTGTCTCCAGCCTGCTGGGGGCCTTCGGCTACCTGGCTCAAGCATCCTTCCTCCAACCGGAGTTGCTGATGGGGGCCAATCTCTTCGTAGGAGGGGTGCTAACCGTCTCTCGCCTACTCTCCGCTCCTTTTTTCATGCGCAACAGCTCGTCCAGCGAGCGGGCTCATCTTTTTGCCTTCAACATGGCAGTGGGAGTCTTGGCGGGTATTTTGGGGAACCTCCTCGGCGGTTACCTGCCGACCCTCTTCCAGTCTTTCGGTCTTCCTCACTTGACCGCCCTGCAAGTATCCTTGGGGACAGGCGCTGTCCTGGCCTTGACTGGTCTAATTCCCTACGGACTGATCCGGGAAAAGAAGGAGGCTGGTCCCTCCATCACGGTACGCCAACTGTTCCGCGCTCAGGACAAGCGGCTGATCGTCAAGATCTGCATCCCCTACGCGTTGGTGGGGATGGGGGCGGGCCTGGTGATCCCTTTCCTCAACCTCTATTTCCGCGATGTCTTCGGCGCCAGCCCTGGTCAGATCGGCGTCTACTTCGCCTTCCTGCAGGGGATGATGGTCTTGGGATTCCTCTCTGGACCGGTCTTAGCCAGGCGTTTGGGGATGATCAATACGATCGTCCTCTCCCAGTTAGCTTCAATCCCTTTCATGTTGATTCTCGCCCTGGCCCCCTCCTTGCCGCTGGCCTTGGCAGCCTTCCTTATCCGCGGCACTTTGATGAACATGTCCGGGCCGATCCAAAGCCTTTTCAACATGGAGATGGTCCCCGCTGCCGACCGCGAGGTCACCAACAGTTTCTCTGTCCTGGCCTGGAACGGGGCCTGGACGATTTCATCCTGGGTAGGCGGCTCGATCATCCACACTCTCTCCTTCAGCATCTCTTTCTACATCACGATCGGGTTCTACATACTCTCTTCCTTGGCCTACTACTTTCTTTTCCGCAGGGTGGAGCGACGAATCTAATTGATGGCTGCTTGTCTGCTAGGTATCTTCCATTCCATCGAGGTGAGCCTTTATAAAAAGCGAAGGTGGAGTAAGCTAATGCAGAAAGGAAGTACTTTTTAGAATGAAGGAAAACTTGAATCATCTCGCTATGGAGGGGAAGCGCGCTCTGGTCACCGGCTCCACCCGCGGCATCGGTCGAGCCATCGCCTCAGAACTGTTGAAAGCTGGTTGCTGTGTCATCTTGAACTGCATCCATCACCCCGAACAGGGTTTGGTGTGCCGCGACGAGCTGTCCATCCTCGGCTCAACTGCGTTGGTGGTTGCAGATGCCGGCGCCGGGGAGGGGATCGCCACGCTCCTCCGTACGATCATGAAAGACGCAACTCCTCTCGATTACCTGGTGCATACTATCGGACTCATCCAGCACAAACCCTGGGATCTCACAAGAGAAGAGGAATGGGATCAGGCCATGGACGTCAACTTGAAGAGCGCCTGGCTGATCGCCCGCCAGAGCGCGCCATGGATGGCTGATGGCGGCGCGATGCTCTTCCTGGCCTCCACCTCGGCCGAGCGCATCGAAAGGGATGCCCTCCCTTATTCTGTGGCCAAGGCCGGCCTGCTGGCACTCACCAGGGGTTTGGCTGCCATCCTGGCCCCCCGTCTGCGCGTCAATGCGCTTGCTCCTGGTTACATCGATTCAGGGTTCGATCCCCAAGACCAGGCCATGGCCGGGCAGATCGCTCCCCAACTTCCCCTGCGCCGCTACGGTTCCCCGACGGAGGTCGCCCAAGCTGCCCTGGCTCTTTTGGCCAATCCCTTCATCACCGGCCAAGTGCTGCGTGTAGATGGGGGCGAAAGCCTCCTCTAAACAATTTTCGGTTCTTTCTCAAACTGAGTGGGTACAGAACAGCCTGCGGCAGCATGTCTAGTAAGGGCAAATAAGGTCTCCCGGATCATCAAGGCTGACGACAACAAGCCAACTTGCGGCAGCTCGATAGCTGAGACAGCCATGCGTGGGCGGGTTTGAAACCCGCCCCTACGAGGACCACTACGGCGTAAACCTTATCCCTGGAGGTGCGGCGCCCAGGGCTGAAAAGTCTCTTTAAAAGCAGTATCGCCATGATTACACGGAAGCTGGACTGGACACCCTGCCGGGGGCTATCGAGCTGCCGCAGGCTGGTAGGTTGCCCACTTGAAATGAAAAGGAATCCAATTCACAATTTCCCGGATCAAAGAAAGACGGAGGGCGCCGATCGGCGCCCTCCGTCTTTGTAATAATGCGTAAATTGTTATCTAGGGAACAACGGTGATCCGTCCCGTCAAGGGGGAAGAGAAGGGGGTGTTGGCAGGCGGTGTGCCCCACTTCCAAAGGACGTAATCGACGAAAGCCGTGATGTCGGAGCCTCCGGTAATCAGGTTCGTCCCCAGCTTGAAGACGGAGAAGTTGTCTCCTCCCGTGGCGAGGTAGTTGTTGGTAACGATGCGGTAGGTTGTGCTGGGCGTGATGGGGGTTCCATCGGCCAGGGTCAGCGAGGTGATCCGAGTGCCATCCGGATTGCTCACTTTCGTTGAGAAGCGAATCCCACTTACCTGAAGCATTTTTTTGGAAGGGTTGGCTGGCCCGTAGCATTGCTCGAGAAGCGCTTTGATCTGGGCGCCGGTCAGGTCCATGCTAGTGAGGAGGTTGTCAAACGGTTGCACGGTATAGAGATCGTTCCAGATCACGTTGTAAGGGTAAACGCCGGAGGAACTCACAATGTTTGCTCGGATGCCGCCGGGATTCATGAAGGCGATGGCGACGCCGGCCTTCCAGGCCATGGAGTCGGCGATTAAATTCCCTACCGCTGACTCTTGGGTATAGCGGTCAGGTGTGTCACGGTTGATGGGGCCAGTAATGGTTCCGACCCACTGGTTCTTGATCGTGGCGATCTCGGCGTTGTAGGCAGCTACCACCGTGGCGATAGTCGAGTCGGGGGTAACGCCAAGGTTGGTGGTGTTGTTTACTTCCAGGGTGTAGCCGAAGGTGGTTCCGGTTAGGCGGTCAACTCGGATTTTGGCCAAGCCCAGCGCTGATCCTGTGGAGTAGGGTTCCGTGATCGGAATCCCATTGACGCTGCTGTTCAATTTGTTGTGCATATCGCCGGCGGCGATGTAATTGATTCCGACCAGGGCATTGGCCAGATCGGCAATCTGACCCGTAATCACGCCCGAAGCGTCTTGCTGGCCGCCCATGTGCGCCAAAACCACGATCATGTTGACACCTTGCGCCCGAAGGCTCGCTGCGATCTGG
The DNA here is from genome assembly GCA_037131855.1 of bacterium. GTDB lineage: Bacteria > Caldisericota > JANLFM01 > JANLFM01 > JANLFM01 > JAPLHV01. Next base: position 12,502 of record JBAXQG010000009.1, on the reverse strand, counting down.
TTGATGATCGGCGCGGGATCCTTGAAATCGAGGTTATCCACGTTGCCCGGCATGATCTTGGTAGGGGCGTCCGTGCCAATCATTCCAATGAAGCCGACCTTCAATCCCTTGGCTTCCAGGATCACGTAGGGTTTCAGCCAGGAAGGCTGAACATTAGTACCTTTCAGGAAAACATTGCAGTTCAGCCAGGGGAACTGGGCTTGCGTGATGCGTTGCTGCAGGACAACCTGTCCCCAGTCGAACTCGTGGTTGCCGATCGTCGAGACTTGGTAGCCGATTTGGTTGAATACGTCGATGGTGGAAGCACCCTTGAAGTAGTTGGAGATGAGGGTGCCCTGCATGATGTCGCCCGAGTCGACAAGGAATGTTCCCAGCGGGTTCAGCGCTTTGTAGTTCTTGATGTAGGTGGCATCGAAGGCTGCGCCGCCCATCTTGGTGTTGGTAACGGTGACCGGATCAAGTGAACCGTGGAAGTCGCTGGTGGAGATAAAGGAAACCAAGGGGAAGCGAGTTTCCTGCATCCACTTCAGGGCGTTGAAGTTGGTCACCGGGGAGAGGGGCGCCAGCGTGGAGAAGGTCAGTGAACCAGTCATGAAGGTATAGGCGGAACCTGCCCAGGGGGAGACCAGCTTCCAATCGGAATAGGTTTGCAGCTTGGTCCAATCCGCGACTGGGGAAACAAGACCGCTCATCGCCTCGTTGACCAGGTAGGCCAGGGCTCGCTCGGTGTTGAAGACGTTGCCGTTCTCGCTGGACTGGAGGATGTAGGATTTTCCGCCTGCCCAGTCATCCACCATGATCACTGAGGCGCCGGCAAGATTGATATCGGCGCGCACTTGCAGATCGGCGCCCATATAGGTGAACTTGATGAGGTTCCCGCTGATCACGGCGTTGGGGACGAGACGCTCGCCGAAGCTTTTATCTTTAGTCAGGAAGACGAAATCCTTCTCAACTGGGTCGAAGATCAAACCAGTCCGCTTCTGACGGTCGCCGACGAAGAAAGCGCTGCTGGTGGGATCGCCGAAGGCAAAGTTGACCAGGTTCAAATAGTCGGTTTTGCTGGTCGTAGCGTTGGGATTGATCCAAAGATCCGGATTGGGAAGAAGGTCCCAGTTGTGGACGTAGATCACATTGGGGTCGAGGGGGGAATGGGTTTGGATGTAATCGGTGACCAGTTCGCGGACCTCGGTGGCGGAGGCATATAAGGCAGTGGCAGGGATTGTTACTTTTGCGGGGTTCATGAACATGCCAGTGGCACGGTAGTTGTTAGCTGCTACGTTCAAGATCTGGGTCGGCGTAATCGGGGCGCCGTTCAAGGTCAGGTTGATGATGCGCGACCCGATCGGTTTGGTCAGGTCCACCTGGTAATCGATCCCGGTCCACATGTCATAGTTGTAGGATGGGAAGTTCGGCGTGGCGCTTGGGCCGGCTGGATTGAAGGAGTAGGTGGCGAAGTAGCCGACGGTCCACTCCAGGACTTCCTTCACAGTCTGCCCGGTGCAACGCAACACGTAGAGGGTGTTGTCATAGATGTAGAGGGCATAGGCGTCTTTCAGCTTCACGACCCCTGCAGGAAGAGCAGCCTGGTCGTTGAAGAGGGCGGCGCAGGAAGCGTCCACCGGGAAGCCAGCGGCAGCGGCAGCCTCGGTCTGCACCAGGTTGATGAGGTCGGCGGTGGGGCCGTCTTTGTAAAGAGCGATCGATCCGCCCGGGAATGCGCCGGTGGTCAAACCGATGGGGGTATTGATGTAAACGCGGGTAGCGTCATGGTAAGGCTTCATCAGCGCCAGGAAAGCGGGGTCTTCGACCCGGCCGGCCATTCTGGCAATGGTGGCTGTCTTGGTCGTCACAGCCCAGGTCGATCCTTCTCCGGAGACGGTGATGGTGATGTCTGCCACCTGTGCGCCGGCGTTGGTCGGCTCGGTGATCAATACGCCGTTGCGAACCGTATTCACTTCGGCATGAGCGTGCCCGGCCAGGATCACATCGACGCCGGGGACGAAGTCAGCCAGGTCCTTGATGAAGTTCTCTTCGTGACCGTAACCGTAGGTTTCATCCATTCCGCTGTGGGCGGCAATGACGATCACATCAGCGCCAGCCGCTTTCATCAAAGGTACGAAGAAATTGGCTTCGGTTACAGGGTTGGTAAACTTCAACCCGGCGATGTTCTCCGGCTTTTCCCAGTAGGGAATGGAGGTGTTGGTCAGGCCAAGAATGCCAACCTGCACACCGCCGATGTCCTTGATGATGTAAGGATCGAAGACCAAAGAGTTATCAGAGATCAAGCGACAATTGGCAGCCAGCATCGGAAAGGTCATCTCTCCACGGATCTTGTTCAAGACGGCCTGGCCGAAGTTGAACTCGTGGTTGCCAATGGTCATGGCCGCATAACCCATGAAGTTCATGCCTACGGCCATCGGATTCGGTACACTGGGGGTTAAAATATTATAGAGATAGGTGAGTGGGGTTCCCTGGATGGTATCCCCGTCATCAACGATCAGGGTGTTTGGGTTGGCAGCCCGGACTGAGTTCAAGTAGGTGACGATGCGGGCCATGCCGCCGCTGCTGCTGGCTCTGTCGGTGAAGTAATTCCAGCCCTCCACATTTCCGTGGAGGTCGGAGGTTTCAAGAAGACGGATGGTCCTGGTTTCAGCCGCGACAGCGGTCGACGGGGGCAGAAATAACGCGGGAAGAACAAGGAGCACAACAAGCAGAATACACAGACTGTTCTTAAATCTACGCAAATTTCCCTCCTATTTTTTTTTCATTACGCACAAGGTGGTCTCGGGTTTCCGAAAGCAGCAGCGATTCTAGCTGCCTCCTTCCTCCGGTAAAAGCATCGGCGCTTGCACCGGCGCCGCACATTCGAGTTCCTATTCGCGCTACCCCCTTTCCGATCTGTTTGAAGAACTCTGATAACCATCATTGGTATTTTAGCGCTGAAATCAAGTGATTAATAGGGGAGATTCCCCGTTGCTTATTCACTGCGTGGAAAAATCGCCGGCGTCAAGATCCATGGGCGGGTGGAAGTTGATGAAGAGATAGTCCCTCCAAGTCTTCTAGCGCTTCCATCACCACCTCTGAAAGGGTGGGGTGTGAGAAAACCACCCGTCGGAGCTTCTCCAAAGTCGCCCCTGCCTGCATCAGTGTGGAAACCTCCTGCACCAGGTCTGAGGCGCCTGCTCCGATGATGTGCGCGCCTAGGATCTCCCCGGACGCACTGACCACGATCTTGGCTTCCCCAGCGGTCTCCCCGATGGCTTGCGCCTTCCCTAAAGCACGATAAGGGAAACGCCCCACCCGCACCTCGCCCAGGCGCGCTCGCGCTTCCCGCTCGGTGAGTCCGACCCGGCCGATCTCCGGGGTTGTGAAAATAGCCCATGGCACTTTTTCATAGGAAATGGGGGTGGCTTGCCCCAGCATCTCGTCCACCGCTACCTTGCCTTCCGCTGAAGCGACATGAGCCAGGAGGAGTCCGCCGATGACATCGCCGGCCGCGTAAATCCCGGGAAGATTGGTGCGCATGCGACTATCGGTCTGGATCTCTCCTTTTCCCCCCAATCGAATGCCCAACTCCTCCAAACCCAACCCTCGGCTGTGGAGCAGGCGGCCGATGGAGACGAAAAGATAATCTCCCTCCAAGACTTTCCCTTCAGGGAGGAATAGCTTTACCCCTTCGCTGCCCTCTTCCATCCCCTCTACCTTCACTCCCGGCAGAAATTGAATCTTTCGCCGTCGCATCTCCCGCTCCAAGAGACGGGAGATGTCCTCATCCTCACCAGGAAGAGCCCTCGGCATTAACTCCAGGAGCGTCACCTCTACTCCCAACATCGAGAAGAAAAAGCTCATCTCGCATCCTGCCGCGCCGGCTCCTAAAACCAATAAGCGCTTGGGAAGGTCGGTGAGAGACAAAATATGGTCGGTGGAAAGGACGCGACGGCCGGACAGAGGGAAGCCGGGAAGCGTGGATGGGGAAGAGCCAGTGGCGATAAGCAAGTGTTTGGCCTCCACCCGCTCTCCATTGACTTCAATCAAGCCAGGGAGGAGAACCCGCGCATCACCGCGGAGTAGTGTCACTTGGCTGCCCTTGAGAAGGTTTTCCACTCCCTTCCGCATCAACTCGACGACCTTCTCCTTCCGCTGGACCATGGCGGGAAGGTTGGGAAAGACGGGTCCATCCAGGTCGATGCCGTACTCTTTGGCATGTTGGATGCGCTCGTAGGTCTCCCCAGAAGCAATGAGCGCCTTGGACGGGATGCACCCACGATTCAAACAAACGCCGCCTACCAGGTCTTTCTCCACGACCGCCACTTTCATCCTTTTGCGGGCGGCATAAAGCGCAGCCACATAGCCAGCCGGGCCGGCGCCGATAACAATTAAGTCAAACAAAGAGTTCCCTCCTCGCAGTTGGGAATCAGCAACCAGTAAAAATGGTATCATGAACAGGCCAATAAGAAAGGGATACTAATGAGCATAGGATATAGCGCGAAAGTCATGGAGCACTTCCTTCAGCCTCACAATATGGGCGATCTCGTCAATGCCGACGGCATTGGAGAAGTTGGCAACCCTGTTTGCGGGGACGTGATGAAGCTAATGATCAAGGTGGAAGATGGGAAAATTTCTGACGTCAAGTTTCAGACTTTCGGTTGCGGAGCAGCCATTGCTACCAGCTCGATGGTCACCGAACTAGTCAAGGGCAAGACCTTGGACGAGGCTGAGCGAATCTCCAACCAGGCCGTCATCAAAGCGTTGGGTGGGCTCCCTCCAGCCAAGATTCATTGTTCGGTGCTGGCTGAGGAAGCGTTGCGGGCAGCCATCGCCGATTACCGCAGCAAACAACCCATGGAGCCAGCCGGTACGGGAGGCTGAGCCTCATTTGCGGATCGGCAACAACGATGCAAAACACCCTGCCGGGAGCTGAACAGTTGCAAAGAGTGCGTGAAGAGGGCGAAGCCCATGGGATGCCCTTCATCCTGTGGGTTTGCCGGAAAAGCCCTTGAAGATCCTTTCCGCCCCTAATCCGCTCTTGCGAAAGAAATCGAAAGCTTTGCGAGAAGTAACCGCGGAGACACGAAAACTGATCGAGAAGCTGCTCTGGACATTGCACGAAGATCCGCTGGGAATCGGTTTGGCAGCTCCCCAGGTGGGAATCTTGGAGCAGATCATTATTATCGATCGCAACGTCGGGCAGGAAGAAGAGGATCTAGTCGCGCTGGTAAATCCACGTGTGGTCGCCCGTCGCGGAAAAGAGTCTCGCCAAGAGGGATGTCTCAGCGTTCCCGGCTTCTATGCGCCCGTTCAACGCTCGAGTTGGGTAAGGGTAAAAGCCCTCTCCAAGGAAGGCAAGCCCATCGAGCTGGCTGGGGAAGGGATGCTGGCGCGAGTCTTGTTGCATGAGATCGACCACCTCCACGGGATCCTCTTCATTGACCGGGTGGAGGATTGGCAGGCTTGCGAGTTGAACGAGAGCTGTCCCTACACGCATCAACGGGTCAAGGAGCTGGCGCACAGTGGAGCCCCAAAGAGCAGCTGAACTAGTCAGCCGAGTGCTGGCCAATATCGAGCGCGTCATCATCGGCAAGCGAGAAACGATCCGTCTCGCTTTGGCGGCTGTCTTCGCCGGCGGTCACATCCTGATGGAAGATGTGCCGGGAGTGGGAAAGACGATCTTATGTCGAGCTTTGGCCCGCTCCTTCAGTTGCACCTTTCGCCGTCTGCAATTCACCCCTGATCTGCTTCCCACCGATGTCACCGGTCTCAGCGTCTTCAATCAGCAGAACCAGTCCTTTGAATTCCGCCCAGGACCTCTCTTCAGCCAGTTTTTGCTGGCTGACGAGATCAATCGGGCCACGCCCAAGACCCAATCAGCGCTGCTGGAAGCGATGGGGGAACAGCAAGTCTCCATCGATGGGATCACCTACTCCTTGCCCCAACCATTCCTCGTGCTAGCCACCGAAAACCCGATCGAGTACGAGGGCACCTTCCCCTTGCCAGAAGCACAGATTGATCGCTTCCTGGTTCGTTTACAGATGGGCTACCCAACAGCCTCGGAGGAAGCCCAGATGCTGGAGCGCCTGCGTTGCCGCCATCCCATCCACGCCTTGGAGCCCGTTGCGGACCCCCAGGAACTGTGTGAAGCACAGCAGCAAGCTCGCTTAGTACGCGTCGATGAGACTGTCCTGGCCTATATCGTAGCCCTCTCTGAGGCCACTCGCCGGCACGAGGACATCTACCTGGGAGCCAGCCCCAGGGCCAGCCTCGCCCTGATGCAGACCAGTCAAGCCTGGGCGTTGGGATGTGGCCGCTCTTATGTCCTTCCGGATGATGTCAAACTCTCCGCGCCGGTGGTGTTGCCGCACCGTCTGATTCTCAAGACCGAAGCCCGCTTGCGCGGTGATAACGCTGTCCGTTTGGTAGAGGAGATTCTCCAGGTCACTCCTCTTCCCTTGGGTACAGAGCATTTTAGCGAAAGTGGAAACAGCCTCTCTGGCGCCTCCTCGGAAAGAAGCCCCTAGGAAGCCCCCTCGAGCTGAAGCCAAGCGTCTTGAAGGAGTACAGCGTCTCCCTCCCGGTTGGGACTCTCGCAAACCACCCGCCCTCTTGCCCCTGCCTCGCGCAAGGCTTGCAGCATCGCCACAAAAGGAAAGTCCGAATCGGTTAAGTTGAGATGGTTGCGCTCCCCAGCTGCCGTGTACTGCATGCCGGAAAGATGGATATGAAGGTCTTGCAGGGCGGAAGCTCCCAGTACCGCTCCGATCCGCTCCAGGTCGCGCCGGAAATCTGCTGCATCATGGTACTGGCGGCGGGCATGAAGGTGGGAGAAATCGAAACATGCGGACAGTCCTGGGGTTTCGAGGACCAACTGCAGCGTCTCCTCCAAAGAGCCGAACTGGTTGTGTTTGCCCGTGGTCTCGCATCGCAAGCGTGAATGGATTCCTGCTGCCTTCAAATTTTCGATCAACTTGGCCAATTCGCCTTGCACCTTGGCGAAGGTCGTCTGCGGAGTGTCTCCTTGGTAAAACCCTGGGTGAAAAACAATATCCGACGCCCCCGCCAGGTAACCGATCCGCGCAGCAGCGCGCAGACGCTTGTGCGAGGCCTCCAGGATCCCGGGATCATGGGCGTTGAAGTTCAGATAATAAGGAGCATGAACGGACAAAGAGATGTCCAACGCAGTCGCTTTCTGCCGGACCAAGCCGGCCATCTTCTCACCCATCGTAACTCTTTGAACGAATTCCATCTCCATGCATCCCAAGTGGAGAGCAGACAGCGCTTCCAAACCAGACAGAGTGGAAGGTTCCTTGGCTTGAAGAGGGACGCCAGCAGTCCCGAATCGCATCGGCATGAGCCATTGTATCAGTAGTTAAGTGGTTTAGTGGTCAAGTAGTTAAGTAGTCAAGTGGTCAAGTAGTTTAGTGATCTAGTCAGTCGACATGCGGCTGCAGGCTGTCTAGTCAAGGTCTGTCTTGGTCTTACTTAGCCACTTACCTACTCGGCTACTTAACCACTCAGCTACTGAAGCACTGATTGTCAGCTTGAACCTCATCCTCTTTGTGCGTACACTGGCCACAACGACTGGGAAAGGAATCGATGAACGAAAATAGTGAAGCTCACCAATCGCCTGACCGCTCCACCATCGTCCGTCGAGGACGCTTGATAGTCTTCACCGGCGATGGCAAGGGCAAAACCACGGCTGCCCTTGGTTTAGCGCTGCGAGCTGCCGGCCACCGGATGCATGTCCAGATGCTGCAATTTCTCAAGGCCGAGCAGAGCGGCGAACTGGAGGCAGCGGCAATGCTTCATCCGTACCTGGAGATCCATCAAGTAGGCGCCGGATTCGTCTTTCCCAATCGTCCCGAGGATCTGCCATTGCACCGCGCAGCAGCGCTGCGAGGCTTAGACTTGGCTCGCCGTTCTATTTGCTCTCTAGATTGGCAGATCCTTATCTTGGATGAGATATTCCCGGCCATTGCTTATGGTCTTCTTTCCCTGGAAGAAGTCTTGATCCTGATTGGGGAAAAACCACCGGGCCTGCACCTGATCCTTACCGGACGAGACGCCCCGAAGGAGATCATGGAGGTGGCTGACACTGTTTCGGAAATCCATGAGGTCAAGCATGGCTGGCGGCAAGGAATCGCTGCTGGGGAAGGAATCGAGTTCTAAGATGGGCCGGTTGCTTCCCCTGCTGCTTGTCGCACTGATCCTGTTCTCCCTCGCAGGAGGACCGACGACGTTGGCCGAGGGTGAGGATTTCCGTCTATTGCTTCTTCCCTCAAGAGTGGAGCTGGGTTTTGATTCGACGGTTACGGTATCACTAATCCTTTTGGGGGAAGGCCAAACTTCCGCCTCCCTGGCAGTCAACGGCCTGCCTGCCGGACTCTCCGCCCTGATAAATCCCACTACCCTGACTCTTCCGGGAGTCGCCATCTTAACCTTGAGCACAGCTCCACCCTATGCTCCCGGTTCTTACACGATTGAGGTCACTGCCTCAGCCGCAGGCCAGTTGAAAGTGCTCCCCATGACGATTTCCAATAAAAAGAGCTTGGAGCTTTCTCCTGCCGCTCCTTATACCTACACCTGGGAAACAGGGACCGCCACCCTTGGTTTTTTCCTCTACGATGACTCCTCCACCTCCAGCCCAGCTCTCACCCTGGAGACATCTCAACCCGTCACCTACCAATTCTCACCCCCGCGCGCTGTAGCGGCAGAGACCTTCCAAAGCACCCTCAGCATTTCCCCTCAATTCAGCAAGCCTGGCGTCTATCCGATGAATGCCCAAGTCGGCAGCGCGAAGGGACAAGCGCAAGCGGCTTTCTCCTTTATCCTCCTTTTCCCCGACACGCGCGGGCATTGGGGTTCCGCTGCCATCGCCCAGTTGCTTCCTCCAGGGATCATCTCCGGATACCCGGACGGAACTTTTCAACCTGAGAGCCCTTTGACCCGCGCTGAGATGGCCAAGATCCTCTCTCTCGGCTTCGAACTCCCCTTAACTAGAAGCGGCACTCTCCCCTTCCGCGACCTGGAGCCAGGCTATTGGGCAACTCCTTACATTGAACGTCTATGGAAAGCGGAGATTGTGGAAGGCTATCCTGATGGCGGTTACCACCCATCCGCTCCGGTGACTCGCGCCGAACTAGCCGCTATGATCGATCGTGTCTTCCGTTGGCCGTCTATACCTGCCAACTACGCACCGACTTTCACTGATCTAAGCGCCACTGACTGGGCTTTTCTGCCAATCGAATCAGGCGCCTGGCAGGGAGCTTGGGATGGTTACCCGGACGGCGCCTTCCATCCGCAATCTTTGGCCACCAGAGCTGAAGTGGCCGCATTGGTGGCCCGTCTGCTCCCATCGCCGCTAAATTGACAGCCCAAAAGGCTTCGTCTATAGTCTAGTCGCTTTCTGCAGGCGCCGTCGGGGTGTGGCTCAGTTTGGTAGAGCGCTTGGTTCGGGACCAAGAGGTCGTCGGTTCAAATCCGGCCGCCCCGACCATTCTGAAAAACAGTGATCAAGTGGCTAAGTAGTTAAGTGGCTTAGTAGTTAAGTGGCTTAGTGGGGAACAGGTCTTGTATTTACTTAATCACTTAATTACTTGATCACTTGATCACTGCACTTGATCACTGAATTCCTAGGCGGCAGCATTTCCGGTTACGCCTCCCTGAAGCAGGAGTTTTGTCACATTTTCCGCTTGCAAAAACCAGCGCCCGCGATAAGATGGGGCATTCTATGAAAGAAGGTGATAAAACAACGTGGCAATCAGCGCCATCCGTCCTTCGCTGGAGATCAATCCAACGAGGGATATCCCATGTACCCAGCAGGATATTCCCCTCTTCGAGGGGTTGCTTGACCATATCCAGAGAGGGGCTAGCCGCTTCCACGTACCGGGACACAAGGGGCATTTCGGAGCCCCAGCGCCCCTGCTGGAAGCTCTCGGACCGGCTGTCTTCCGCATGGATCTCACCGAGCTGGATCCGATCGACCATCTGCAAAAACCGCACTGGATCATTGCCCAAGCACAGGATTTAGCAGCCGAAGCCTTTGCCGCTGATAAGACATTCTTCTTGGTCAACGGCAGCACTTCCGGCGTCGTCTCCATGCTGCTTTCATCCTTGGGCGATGGGGATGAGGTGATCCTTTCCCGTACATCCCACCGCTCCGCCTATGGCGGGCTGATCTTGAGCGGGGCAATCCCCCACTACATTCACGCTCCTTATCAAAACGAGATGGGGATCCCGGGACAGATCACTTCTTACCTGATGGAGACCTCCTTGCGAAAGCATCGCAGCGCCAAGGCCGTGCTGGTGACTTCTCCCAATTACTACGGTCTCTCCGCCGACTCCCGAGCCCTTTCTGAACTGGTTCATGCCTACCGCCTGCCGTACCTCCAAGATGAGGCGCACGGAGCGCACTTCACCTTCCACCCACGCTTCGAGGAGCCAGCCATGAAAGCAGGCGCTGACATGGTGGTGCATAGCGCTCACAAAACCTTGGGCAGCCTGACGCAATCATCGTTGCTGCACTGGCATGAGGGACGAATCTCTTTGGAACGCGTCCGCTCTGTATTGCGAATGATGCAGAGCACATCCCCTTCTTACCTTCTCACCGCTTCCTTGGACGCCACCCGTTGGCAGATGGTGAACTTTGGCCAGGAGCTGTGGGAAGGGGCAATCGAGCTAGCTGAGATGGCCCGACAGGAGATCAACGCGATGTCTCCTCTGCGTTGCTTCGGCCAAGAAGTCGTGGGGCAAGCCGGAGTGCATTCTTTAGATCCTACCAAACTGACCATTCACTTTCAGCAACTGGGCATTACTGGTTATCACGCCCTTGAGCTGCTGCGCGAGCAAGGGGTGGAAGTGGAGATGGGCGATCCTTGGAACGTACTGGCCATCGTCACTGCCGGGGATACCGAAGAAAGCATCGCTTCCCTTTTGAATGGCCTGCGAGCCATCCTTGAGTCATCTCCTGGAGATCCTTCCCGCTGCAAACGCCCACCGATGGGGATGCCCCCAATCCCTCGTCAACTGCTTTCCCCGCGCGAAGCCTTTTTCGCTGCGAGCAGGAGCATTCCCCTGCAAGAGTCAGTGGGACGCGCCTGTGCTGAAACCATCACTCCCTACCCCCCCGGCATTCCAATCATCTGCCCCGGAGAAGAGATCGACGAAGGGATCATCGACTACACCTTGCAACTGAAGGACTACGGGGCTGATATTCATGGGGCGGAAGACGAGTCGTTGGAATGGGTGCGCGTAATCTCCTGATCGCCATCGGCAGCGACCATGGCGGATTTCAATTGAAAGAGGATTTGAAGCCCTTCCTCCTGGCGAAAGGTTATCAAGTTTTGGACTTTGGCACAGAAAATATACAGTCAGTGGACTACCCGGATTTTGCCCAGAGCGTAGCCCATGCTGTCACGGATGGCTCGGCTGACGCCGGCATTCTTCTCTGCACGACTGGAATCGGCGTCTCCATCGCAGCAAACAAGGTTCATGGGATTCGAGCCAGCCTTTGTCATGATCCCCTTTCAGCCCGCCTGGCTCGGGAACACAACCACGCCAACGTACTGTGCCTGGGTAGCGGCATCATTGGATTGCGCCTTGCCGAGGAGATTGTCGAGGTGTGGCTGCAAACACCCTGTTCCAACCAAGAACGGCATCAACGCAGGGTGACCAAGATCGAGCGCCTCGAGCAAGAGGCAGCTCTCGAGCGCCCGACCTCGATCGGGGAGAAGGAAAGTGGAGATCCCTCCGGCACTTGAGCTTGCCCCAGGAATCGGGTTAGATAGAGCGACTGGTTTTCTACCGTGGCAATTAGGAGTTGCCATAGATCCCGCCTATGATCGAGAGAGAGGATGGGGGGATGGCGATAGAGGACTTGACAAGGACGCCGCTTTTCCTTCTTTCACAAGAAAGAAAGATGAAGAAGCGGTGACGATCGAGAAAGGATTTGTCACCAGATGAGCATTGTCGTATCCGGAAAGCATTTGATGGAAAGCGATCCCCAGGTTCAAGAGATGATCCATCTTGAGGAGAATCGTCAACGAGACAAGCTGGAATTGATCGCCTCGGAAAACTATGCCAGTCGGGCTGTTTTGGAAGCCCAAGGCTCCGTATTGACTAACAAGTATGCGGAAGGTTATCCGGGGAAACGCTACTATGGCGGTTGCGAGTTCGTCGATAGGATAGAGAGCTTGGCCATTGAGAGAGCCAAGGAGCTTTTCGGCGCGGAACACGCCAACGTTCAGCCGCACTCCGGCGCCTCAGCCAACGTGGCGGCCTACAACGCCTTGGTCCCGTACGGAGAGATTATCATGGCCATGAACCTGACCGATGGCGGACACCTTACCCATGGCAGTTCAGTGAACGTCACCGGTCGTCTTTGGAAGTTCGAACCGTACGGCGTGAGCAGAATTGACGAACGAATTGATATGGACGAGGTCCAGCGCTTGGCCCTGGAGCACAAACCGAAGATGATCGTGGCCGGCGCTACAGCCTATTCCCGCATCAT
>JBAXQG010000008.1:0-22928 GCA_037131855.1 bacterium | reverse complement strand
AGCAGCCGGGCGGGGTAGGGCGCGGCAACTGGATCCAGACGGTCCCCGGCAGGGGCTGGTTCGTGATCCTGCGCCTCTACGGTCCGCTCGAGCCGTTCTTCGACAAGACCTGGCGGCCCGGGGAGATCGAGTTGGTCAAATGAGACAGATTGCGGAATAGCAGATGCCAAAAGGAGGTTCCAAATGAAAGAGAAGAGCGCCCTATCTGAGTTTGCTGCACAACAATCGAAGCCTAAGATGGCTACCGACATCCCCGCATCCATCACAACCCCGGACAAAGTCGAAACGAGGTTGGGCACGCTGAAATTCTTCGACGGTTTCCCCGACGATGCGACCGTGCAGACGGTCTATGACAATCTCGACTTCCAGCGTGGCGTGCAGGCGTATCTCGCCGCGCTGCCGGCGGCCAACGCCTACGCGATGCGCGAGGGCTACCGGAGTTTCGGTCCCGACAACCAGACCCTGCTCATCACCGAGTCGCTGATGGACTCGCGCGCGCTGATGCTCGTAGGGAACACCGAGACCGTCTACGACCTGGCCTGGCTCGACACCAGGGACGGCCCCCTGGTCATCGAGATGCCGCCGAACGTGCTCGGCTTCATGAGCGACTTCTGGAGCCGCTACGTGGTCGACGTGGGCAGGACCGGCCCGGACGGGGGCGCGGGTGGCAAGTACCTGCTCCTCCCACCGGGCTACGCCGGCGCAGTGCCCGACGGCTACTTCGTGCTGCACTCGCGCACCTATGGGAATTCCTTCCTTTTTCGGGGCTTCATCGAGAACGGTGACTTTCAGCCTGCAGTCGAGAACACCAAACAGCACTTCCGCGTCTATCCGCTGGACCGCGCGGCGAACCCCCCCGCCGTGGACTTCGTGAACGTCTCCGGGCAGTACTTCAACGCCATTCCCCCCAGCGACGCTTCGCTCTTCGAGCTCGTCGCCACAGTTGTCCGGGAAGAGCCGCTCGATGCCGTCGACCCCGAGACCCGCGGCCTGCTCGCCGCCATCGGCATCCGCAAGGACAAGCCCTTTGCGCCCGACGCGCGGATGCAGGCCATCCTCGCCGAAGCCGCCGCTGTCGGCAACGCCACCGCGCGCGCCGTGCTCTTCAGCACGCGGGACCCGGGCCTCTCCTACTATCCCGACAGCGCTTGGAAGAAGGGCAGCAAGAGCGACGACGCCGAGTTCTCGCCGGACGGGGTGCTCGATCTCGACGAGCGGACGTTCTACTTCTGCGTCACCACCCAGATCAGCCCGGCGATGTGGGTGAAGATGGTGGGCGCCGGCTCGCAGTACGCCATCGCCGATCACGATGCCGCCGGCCGGTACCTGGACGGCGCCAAGACCTACCGGCTGCATCTGCCGCCGGACATACCGGCCAAGGGCTTCTGGTCGGTGCTCGTGTACGACCCCCAGACGCGCTCGATGCTGCAGACCGACCAGCGGTTCCCCAGCCTCAGCAGTCAGAAAGAGGACCTCGCCGTCAACCCCGACGCCTCCGTCGACGTCTACTTCGGCCCGCAGCCTCCCGCCGGCAAGGAGAACAACTGGATCCAGACGATCCCCGGCAAGGGGTGGTTCACCTTCCTGCGCCTCTACGGCCCCCTCGATCCGTGGTTCGACAAAACCTGGCGGCCGGGTGAAATTGAGAAGCTGGGGTCAGGTCTTTAGATTTAGCGTTTCTTACTGATCCGATCGGATTTGTGTCAAATCCTCGGATATATCAATGACTGTACGCAATCTTCAAGGCAAGGGAGAAAAGGAGACAGGACATTCTGGCGGTGGCTATATTACCTCGATGAACCAATTGCTGGTGATTGGCGGAGCATCCTCTGATACATTGCATATGAAGGCCGATACTGTCCCCTCGGCAGGCGGCGCGGGCATGTACACGGCCATGGCCGCGCATCGCTGCGGTGCGCAGGTTTCTCTTTTTGCGCCATGCCCCAGCCCTATGCCTGAACTTCTCAAGCCTGTCGCGGAACGGCTGGATCAATGGCTTGGTCCTGTGATCCCGCCGGAGCAGTTGCCGCATTTTGAAATCTCCTATCGCGGCGGCAGGACAGAATACATGGAAGCCTTCTTTGGCGCGGAATCGACTCTAGCGCCGGAAATGCTTCCTGAGGATTTATCGGCCTACGAGATTGTGCATGTCATTCCCTTGGGCGATGCACAAAAACAACTGAGCTTTATTGAAGCCTGCCGCCAGCGCGGCGCGAAACGCATTTCGGCAGGGACCTATCGCGCCATCGTCGCTGAATCTGCGCATCTTGTCGGCACCATCATGCAAGCGACCGACCTCTTCTTCATGAATGAAAGCGAAGCGATTGGCCTGTTTGGTTCATTGGAATCCGCCCATACAGACACAGGAAAGATCTTATTCATCACGCTTGGAGCCGATGGCGCCTGCGTCATTGAAGGGAAACATGCAACATTCCTCCCGGCCGTCCCATCCAGTGAACTTGACCCAACCGGCGCGGGCGATACCTTCTGCGGCTCGACGCTGGCCTGGTTAATGCAAGGCGCGCATCCCATCATGGCAGCGCAACATGCCATCCCGCTTGCCGCGCAAATGATCGAGCATCTCGGCCCCGATGCGCTTTTCTCCGATGCGCCTGCGCCTGCCATCCCCGCCGATAGGAGGGTGCAAATCAACGACTCGCAGGTGCGGCAAGTCTCGCGACTGCTTTCTTCGCTTGAAGAAGCCTCACCCTTTCCATTCATCAGTCCCGAACTGCCGCCCGTCCATCACCCCGGCGCCATGGATTATTTCTTTGCGGCCACTGCGCAGCAATTCAGTTTTTGGACCGAACACAATAACCGCTATCAGCGGCCTCTGATCGCTCTGCTGGGTGGGATCCTGCAAAAAGGAGCCTTCTATTTGTTTGACGCATACCGGCGCCGGCTGGAGATCGATCCAGGTTTCTGCAGCCCCGAGCGTCAGGCCAATCTGAGTCGCGCTGAATTGCTGGCTGTCTTCCGTTCGGATGATGGTCTCGATCCAATGCCCGCGCTGGATCTGCATTTGGAAACGGCTCAAGCCTATGGGCGCGACATGCTTGCCCTTCATCTGACCCCGGCAGTGGTGGTTCAAGAAGCCCGGGCGTCATCCCACCCTTTGCGGACGCTGATCGCACGGCTCGACCAGATTGGCGGATACAAGGAAGACCCGTTGCGCAAAAAAAGCGGATTGCTCGCACTGATCTTGCATCAACGTCCGGAGTCATTCTTGCCCTTTGCAGAGGATGAACAGGTGGAACCGGTGATCGATTATCACCTCATGCGCTCGTGCCTGCGCGTCGGCCTGATCGAGGTCGTTGATGATCAATTGAAGGGGAAGTTGATCGATCGCCAGGTTCTATTACCGGACCAGGAGTGGGCGGTCCGCTATGCAGCCTATCGCGCCATCGAGCAGGTTGTCGCTGCGTCAGGCAAAACCACCGGCGCAGTGGATTGGCTCTTTTTTGGCGCACGCACACGGTGCCCGGAAATGTCCGCGCCCGAGTGCCGCTTGTGCCGGATCGACTCAGTCTGCGCCCATCGCCGGGAATTGTTCCAGCCCGTGCGGCGAACCACATTCTATTGATGGATGGGAAGGCCCGCCAAGCAGTTCACTCGTCCGGCCTTTCTCGCTCATGGTAAAGCCATTCGCTTGAACTCCTGCCAATAGGTCCGGAGCAGCTAGGCGCGCATCGCCACCGCTTGGAAGCAGTCCGTCACACCGGCCTAAACCCCGCCGGCAGCAGCAGAATGATGGGAAACGCTAAATCTAAAGACCTGACCCCGTCTTTCAGGGTTGACATCGAATCACCCTGCGTTATACTTCTTGTAGGAATAGAGGTATGAATAGAGGTATGATGATATGCAAAAGATGAAAACTGCCGTTTCGATCCAGATATCGCTCTTCGAACAAGCGGAGGGGATTGCGCGCAAGATGGGAATCTCTCGAAGCCGTTTGTTTTCTCTTGCACTTGAAGAGTATATCCGCCGCGAACAGAATCATGAACTGCTGACCCAAATCAATGCAGCGTTCGCGAACGAGCCCGATGCAACTGAAAGGACTCTTCGCCTGAAGTCGCGTAGCACTCATCGTCGTATCGTGAGAGATGAATGGTAATCCATCAAGGTGACATCTACTGGATTGAGCTAGAAGAACCATCGAGATCGGAGCCTGGCTACAGGCATCCGCATGTAGTGATCCAAAATGACCTCTTTAATTGCAGTCAGATTCGGACAGTGGTCGTCCTGGCGTTGACTTCCAACATCAAGCGAGCGGATGCTCCAGGCAATGTCTTGCTGGAGAAAGACGAGGCGGGTCTGCCCAAGCCAAGCGTGGTTAACGGATCCCAGGTTTTCACGGTCGATAAGTCGCAATTGGACGAATACATCGGAACCCTGTCATTCAAGCGTGTGCGCCAGATTTTGGATGGCATTCAGTTGGTGCTTGAACCACGCCAGCTAGAATAGCCCAAGCGAACAACTTTCCCTATTTCTGCTCCTGCCACTGGCTGACTAGGAGGCTGAACTCCTCTACGTCGAGGTGGTCGTAGGCGTAGGCCTTGCGCAGCAAGGAAGCGGGGACATAAATGTCGTATTTTTGCATGACGGGCGCCTCGTTCGTCCCGACCAGCGATTCCGGGCTGATTCCAGCTCGTGCGGCGATCGCCAGAACTCTGCAAAGATCAGTGGCCTGGCCTTTCTCCATCTTGATCAGGAAATAGTTGGACGGTTGCCCTTCGACGCCCTTGATGCCAAGTTCCGTGCCGGCCAGATGGCGCAAAGCATGATTGAGGGTGCGGTAGGAACGTGTTCCCATCCACGGGAAGATGGCGAAGGTCGTTCCTCCCAGGTGAAGAACCCATCGCTGCTCCAATCCGGCGTGACGAGCCAGGGAGCGAGCTTCAGCGATCCGTTTGCGGGCATGGGGCTGCAGGTACTCGTATTCAACGTCTTCCACTAGGACTTGCCGCATCCGCTGTTTGATACGGGTGTGGATGACGCCGTAGGGTCCGGGCCACACTGTGAGGGCTTTGCCCTCCACCCCTCGCACGAAGACGAACTTGCGCTTGATGTCCACTTCCAGCACTTCCCAGGGTCGCCCAGCCAAGCCGAAGCGCTCTCCGGGCGGTGGCGGGTAGGCGATGCTGCCGATCTCCTCGGTTCCCTCCTTCACCGAGAATTCATCGTCATCTTGAAAGACAGCGTAGAAACGGAAGCTGCGCACTACGGCCTCTCCCGCCAGGCCGACGATCAGGCCGCCCTCCTCGGTGTATTGCAGGTGATCGATCTTCAGAAGGTGGCGGAGCAACTCGCGCAAATCATCCTGGGAAACCTGGCGGAATGGAGGCAAGCTCAGGACGCGCTTGGCCAGAGCGTCCGGGGTCAATTCCCCCTGGGAGGCGAGGATGCTCATGGTCTGGTGATAGAGCAGGCTGAAGGGGTAACGGACCAGCCGCATCGGTTCCACCCAATGCTCCTCCAGGTAGAGCTGGATAATAGCGATAGCCTGCAACAAAGACCAAGGGAGTTGCTGCGGCAGCAGTTCCTTGCCCAAGGGTTCTTCTTCAGCGCAGGCCAGGATCATCTCCGGGGGGTTGCCGCGGCGGCCGGAACGGCCCAGCCTCTGCAGGAAGCTGGAGACCGAGTATGGCGCTTCCAGTTGAAGAACCCGCTCCAGACGGCCGATATCAATGCCCAGTTCAAGGGTCATGGTGGTGGCCGCCACGGCTGGCAGCAAAGGGTCGCGCATCGCTTCCTCGGCTGCTTCCCGCAGCGGGGCGGAGATGCTGCCATGGTGCATGAAATAGACGTCGGGCGCCCCATGCGCCTTGGCGACCATACGCAAAGAGGAGAGCATCGATTCGGCCTCCTCTTTGGAGTTGGAGAATATGAGGGCTTTCCGCCCGCGCGTGTTCTCGTAGATGTACTGAATAAAGGGCGAGATGGCCCGCTTTTCCCCCGGAATCGAGCGCCGCAAAGGATCACTGTCTTCGCTTGGGGCAAGTTTCAAACCCGCCCCACCCGCCCCCTTCGGTTCGGAGACTTCAGCAGCGCGATCGATCTGGGGAACGAAGAAATGTTCCACTGCCAGGCGGAAGCGCTGTTCCCCTCCCTCCGGGTGTGGCGTGATGACCGGGCGCTCGGTCCCGGCGCGAAGCCATTGCTCGGCAGCTTCGTAGTTCCCGAGCGTGGCGGAAAGGCCGACCCTGCGCGGCTCCTGAGCGAGGTAGGGACGGAGGCGCTGCAACTGGCAGAGGATCTGGCGGCCGCGATCGGAGTTCATGAAGACATGCACTTCATCGATGACCACGAAGCGCAGATCCCCGAAAACCCGGGTCAACTCTGGTTTGCGGTTCATCAAGAGCCCTTCCATCGACTCCGGGGTAATCTGGAGCACTCCGCGCGGCTGGCGCAGCAAGCGCGTCTTCTCGCTTTGGGGGACGTCGCCATGCCAGTGCGCGACCTGGATCTGAGCCTCCACCAAAAGGTCGTTCAGGCGAAGGAATTGATCATTGATGAGCGCTTTGGTGGGGCCAATGTAGAGGACGCCCACCGACTTCGGGGGATCTTCCTGGAGGAGGGTCAGGATCGGCAGGAAAGCTGCCTCGGTCTTTCCGGAAGCAGTGCCGGTGGCTAACAGGAGGTGCGCCTCGGTCTCGAAGACTACCCGGCAGGCTTCCACTTGTACGGCTCTCAGCTCGGTCCAGCCGTGGGTGTAGATGTATTCCTGAATGAAGGGCGCGAGGCGGAAGAAGGGATTCACGCCTGCGGCAGCATCATAGCCCCCGGCAGGGTGTCCTGTCATAGGGTGAACTCGGGAAGATCGCTCCCCGCTTTTCCCCCACTTCCCGCCTTTTCACCTTGGCTGAGCGGGTCAGATCCAGGCGGCGTCATTGCTGGCCGGCCGGTGAATGATTCTCCTTGGAGAAGGGATGGCAGGGTCAAATCACGGTTTTGTCGAAGCAGGTCGAGCACAGCGATCCAGTCGCGCACAACCTCCCGCGGGGTAAGCAGTTCTTCTGCCCCAAGGCGGGAGACAATCGCTTCCAGGAAGCTGCGCACCGATTCCCTGTCCAAGTCCTGGTCCTGTTCATAGTGACTGCGGTAGACCTCTTGTATACGCTCCAGGAGGACGAAAACCTCCTCGGGAGTCAGCGTTGCCAGGCGCACTACCGGGCCGGAAAGGACTCGCTGCCGCGGGCTATCATGCTGCCGCGAGCCATCAAGCTGGTTTCCAGCCGTGAAGCGGCTCTCCGCCAGCCGGGAGCGCAAGGCTTCGTAGCTATACAGCCCCCGCCGGGGATCCTCAAGGAACTGGCTGGTCCCGGCCAGGAGGATGCCCAAATGCTCGGCCTTTCCCTGCATGGTGTCATTAAACATGGCCAGCAGACGCTCGTAGTTGGTCGCCCGGGAGACGGCATGGCTGATCTTGTAAAGGTTGGCGGCTTCGTCAATCAGCAGCAGCAAGCCCTTATAACCGATCGCGGCGACGAAACGAGCCATGATCTTGAGGGTGTCATACCAACTGGCGTCGTCTACGATCACGCGCACTCCCAGGCTGTTCCTAGCCTCCGTCTTGGTGGTGAACTCCCCTCGCAGCCAGCGCATGGCGGCGCTGCGCCGTTCCTCATCTCCTTGGCGGTACCCGCGCCAAAAGGCGGTTACCACAGCAGCGAAATCGAAACCATGGACCATCCCCTCCATCTGACTGATGGTCTGCAGGATGGCATTCTCTACCTGATTGGTAAAACCCTCGCTCTCTGGTCCCAAACCGGATTCTTGGCGAACGCGCACCTGGATGCCGGAGACCCAGCGAGCCAGCAGGGCGGGAAGGGCTCCCCCATCCGGATTGGTCTTGGTGGCCAGGGATCTCATCAGTTCACGATAAGTGGCCAGCCCCTCGCCATTGGCGCCGCTCAATCGGCGCTCCGGGGAGAGGTCGGCGTCGGCTACTACAAAGCCACGGTCCATGGCGTAGTTGCGCAACAACTGAAGCATAAAGCTCTTCCCTGAACCGAAGCGGCCGATCAGTAAACGGAAAGTAGAAGCGCCTTCGGCGATATTCTCCAGATCGCCCAGGAGCACGGCCGTCTCTTCCCTGCGTCCCACAGCGATATACTCCAAGCCGATGCGTGGAACGACCCCGGCACTCAGTGATTGAAGGATGGCAGTAGAGATTCTTCTGGGAATCTTATTGGGCATTTGCCCCAATCATAGCAAGGACCTCGGCGAGCGTCTCACGTTGTTCCGGCACGATCTGGGGCAGTTCCGCGTTCGGCTCCAGGAGCAAATCGCCGAAGCACTCCAGGGCCAGCTCATTGATGGCATCAAGGATCATTTCCGGCAGCAAAGCCTGTGCCTGGGCGATGCGCCACAATTCTTGCTGCCGCAGACTGTCTAGTGGCCGCAGGCTGTCTTGCTGCGGCAGGCTGTCTTGCTGGGGTTCGTGGGCTGTCTTCTCCCAGTTGGGGCTGTCTGTTCCTAACAAAATGCGCAGGACATCAACCTGGTAAATCTGCAATCGGCGGATGAAAGCCGCCCATTCCGGTGGAAAAAGGGATAGGTCCGCCCTGCACCAGTTTGATAAGGGAGTTGTTTCCATCGGCAGGGCCAGCGTCATCTCCTCTTCTTCCTGCGGGGCCAGCATTTCCTGAAGTTGATCGGCCTCGGCCTGCAAATGCTGGATGCGCTCTGCGTCAAAACGGATGGCCGGCTGCGTCCTCAGTGAGGGCAGGACATACTGGCGCAAACTCTCGAATGTTCTACCCAAGGCCGGGGCTTCCGGAGAAGAGAACGATTGCGCCATCCATGCCTCCAAACGTTCACGCAACTCGCTTTCCAGGCTGCTCTCTTTTACCCCGAGACCACCCTCTTCCTGCCGCAGGGGAGGGAAACCGCAAGATCTGCGTAGAGCGTTTTCCACCAGTTGGGTGACTGTTGTGAGAAAAGAGCGCAGGGGAGGGTGCTGGCTATAGGGCCAGACTGCAGCCACCTCCAGGAGGATCAACTCGCCGCGAAAGCGCGCGCCTTGAAATGGATAACGGGTCAAGCGAAGCAGTTCTTTCGGGCGGAAGCGTGCCAGAATTCCTCGACCATCCTTCTCGCGCAAAGCGCGATCCGCCTCCCCGAGCACCCTGGGAACCCAGTATTCAAGCAATTCCCGTTTTCCAAGGGCCCAAAACTCTGTCCAGCGCAGGCGATAATCAAGGGCCAATTCGATCGCTGCTAAAGGCCACAATTCCCACGGCCTTTCCAGATGCAGAGAGAAAGCCAACTCCGGCTCTCGAAGGCGGCCCAACAGGCCAAACGCTTCCTGGTAGACCAAGAGCGGGTCCATCGGGCAGTTGTAGACGAGCAGGTAATCGGCCTGCCAGTCTACCATCACCTCGTCCAGGGAAGGGAAGGCTCGCCGGTACTGCAGCCAAAGCCTCCGCAACGATTGGAAACCTTCCATCGGGTCCTCCACCCCAACCTGGTTGATCAGCTCATATGCGTACAAATGGATAGCGCCGATGTCAGTAGGCAGGTATTCTCCTTTGCGCACCCGGTCGCGCCAGTAGAGGTACCACTTCATCTGTGCCCGGTCCATGTCGCTGTAAGTGGGGAAGCCCTTTTGGAAGGGAGTGAAGGGGGTAGCTTCCTCCGTGGCGGAAACGAGATCGAGGGCGTCTTCAAGGAAACGGGGGCTTCGCCGAGCCCATACTTCCTCGACCAAGGGCGAGCGGAAGCCAACCTCCGGACTGCTGACAAGCCCAGGTCGCGGTGGGATGGGAATGCCGATGGAAGCCGGAGCAGCCTGATAGCCCGCGGCACCTTGATAGCCCGCGGCAGCGTGTCCCACTACTTCGGTGACTGAACTGGAAGGGGGAGGTGAGAAGTACTGATAGGGAGAAGGGAGAGGTGGAGGGGCTTGGTCAGGTTGGCGCAGACTATATTTCCACAGATTTGAGTAGGATCCCACCCGGAAGAGCCGGGAAAGGGCCATGCGGGGCAGCGCCCGGCGAAGGAACTCGGTCCGCCTGAATAGCCCAAGGGTCAGTTCCCGCCGGCAGCGCAAGAGTTGCCGGTAGAGCGAGGAGGAAGGAGAATGCACCAGCAGGTCGGCTTCCAGCAGGACCAGCAGGCTCCAATTGCCAGGTTCCTGCGCCAAGGCTTCCTCCAGCGCAGGGGGATTGACCAGAGTGATTCTCTCGTCCCGTCCCGGTTGCTCGATCCTGCTCGCCACGATGGGGAGCGGTTGGAAATCTGTCCCCATCACGCTCAGTGCTGTGCGCGACCCCACTACCAAAGCGCGAAAATCAGAAAATCGCTCTAGGCAGGAGCGCAGGAAAGAAGACAGAACGCCGCCGAGGTCTTGAGCGGTTCCCACCAATCCACCGGGAAACCCCCAAGTCCGCAGGAACTCCAGGTGTTGAAATGCCGTCTCCAGCGGCGTCCCGCCTTCCGCCAGTCGAATGGTTGGGAATTCGACTGGAGAGGACTCCCTGCCGGGGGCTATCATGTTGCCGGGGGCTGTCCAGTTGCCGGATAACCTCAGGGAACCTCGGCGCAAAATCTCATCCGCATGCAGGAGTGCCGGCCGCCAGAAGGTTCCGTCTTGAAGAACCTCGCCTTCTCCATTCGAAACGTATAACTGGGGCGCCTCCGGAGGAATGCATGGCAAGCGTCCTCGCTCGATCCAGCCGTTGGGGAGCCGCAGGTATTCCTGATAGTGCATTCCCTCCCCAGCGGACAAGCGCTCTTTGCTGGCCGGCTGCGAGCCATAGCCGTGGGGACGGATTCCAATTGCGTCCCCACGGCTGCAAAGGGAATCGATGGAATAACTCTCTTTCCCGATCTTAAGGGAGGGGATCGCCCAGACCCGGCCGACTCCTCGCCAATCTTCTCGTTGAATGTCCAAGAATTGTTGCACGCTGCCTTCCCACAGTCCGTGACAGGCAACCAGCGCTTCCACCTCCCCTGTCGCCCAAGCGGAAGGGGGGGGCAATCCTTGCAGGAAACGGGGGATCTCTTCGCCCTCCAACCAGGCAATCCCTCCCTCCTGAAGCGAAGGAGACAGCCTGCGGGGAGAGGGGCTGGGCCGCAAACTGCTTCCTGCTCGCATGAAGCCGGGAAGCGCGGCGATCTCCTCCAACTGGTCTGGTGGGGAAGACCACGCCAAGGAGAGATTCACCCGCTCATCTTGAACACAAAGGATCTCTGACTGGAAAAGCGGGGATTCCTGGTACTCTAATTCGACTCGGTAAGGCAACTTCTTGCGACCCCAGACCGGCGCGCGATCCTTAACGAGGGAAAGCAGCAGCGGTCCCTCCAGATACTCGCTGGTCAGGAAGCGGTCGTCCTCCGATTTAGTGCCTTCCACTAGCCAGTAGTTCATTCCCGCCAGGAAGCACCCTTTTCCAAGGTATCGAGCAGGTGGATTGATGATCCTCTCTAGCCCCCCTCGAGAGGAAACCCAGCGGAAGGTCAAGGAAAAGCCTTCAGGTATCGGACCTGGCACGAGCGCCTGCGCCTCCGGCGCGATCTCCAGGCGAATTTCCATCGGCTCTCTGGACGCCTTAAGCAGGCCCTCTAAACCCCTCCACGATAGCGCTCCCGTGCCAAAATCGACCAAGTTCCGCAACTCTTCTCTGGAGAGAAACGCAAGCGCTCCCCTACTCTGGTCCAAAGAGATCTCCTGCCCTTGGCGGAAGGCTCGCAGGATCAGCTCGTCATTGTGCAGCTCGACGCGGAGATGATCCCGATCGCCAATGCGTGCCACAACGGAAAATTCCATCTCCGCTACGGCTCTCGCAGCCCTGTGAATAATCTGGGACATAATCTGAATAATCTGGGACATAATCTGAATAATCTGGGACATAATACAATTTTGTAGCAAAATTGTATTATGTCCCGATTATTCTTGTCCCGATTATTCTTATCCCGATTATTCCGATTATTCTTGTCCTGAGTATTCATCTTGGGTCGGAAAGCAGCGAGGGCAAAACGCTCCTGCTGATCAGTCGATAAGCCGGTCGATAAGCTTCTCGATAGGCAGCGGAGTGATGCACCGATGGATATCGGTGAGTAACGAGCGCCTGGTGCAGCCTTTCCGCTTCTGCCACTGAAATGTGGAAGACGCCCTCTCGTGAAGCGCTCTCCACTTTTTCCCAAACCTCAATCAGCTCATCCAGGTTCCCCCACTTCGCCTGCGCGGTGTTCAGAAAAGCCTCGGCAATGGCTTGCCAGGTTCCCCCCCGCGCTCTCCAGGGGCCCAGGTGGAGACGGCCCAAACGGCCATCCGGGCAGGCCGCTTCCCATAATTCGATCCCTCCACCTGCCTCGGCATGGGTTGCGGGAAGTCCTTCCCATTCCTCTTCAAGTCGCACACGGACCTCTTCGTGCCGAACGAGGTGCTCCGGCCCCAGGATTCCCTGGTAGCAAACCTTGTAGAGGTCGATCCACTGAGCCTCTGGCCAGCGCTCTTGGTGGTTTTGAAGGAACGGAATCCAGGACAGGCAGCCTCCGGTCATCCTCTTGCCTCCGGTCATCCTCTTGCCGGAGCCGGCAAGCTGCTATTATGGGGACAGATTTCAAATCCGTCCCCATAATAGCTTGGAGGTCTGCTGTTCATGGGAGGAGAAGTGGAAAGATCGAGGAAAGAGAGAAGGGGTTGGCCGCTCTTATCTCCGTGGTTAATTCCTCCTCCTTATAATGAACTGCCAGCAGATAAAGCCCATCCGCTTCCAAGGTAGGGCCGGCGCTCGATCGATCCGCTCCTTGCAATAGAGACCGCAGCGACTCCCCTTCCCGGCGCCCCTGTCCAATCATCAGCAAGGTTCCGGCCAATGCCCGGATCATGTGTTGAAGAAAACCGTTGCCCGAGAAAAGCAGTGCAACAAGGGGCGGCTTCCCGATCAACTCGGCCCGGTGGATTTGCCGTATTGTTCCCCCTTTGTAAGAGCCGGCTTTGGCGAATGCGCGGAAGTCATGCTCCCCCAGCAAGATAGGCAACGCCAGGCGAACGCGTTCCCAATCGCAGGCGCTCGGTTGGTGGGTGATTCGACCAAATAGAAAAGGGCTCATTAAGGGATCGGTCCAGAGAACGAGAAGATAGGCTTTTCCGAGCGCGTTACGACGGGCATGGAAGGCTGAAGGCGCCTCCTCCACCTGCCAGACTCGCACGGTAGGAGGGAGAAGGGCGTTAAGCGCCTGCTGCAGGGAGAGCGCGCTGATCCGGGCGCTAGTATGGACATTGCAGACTTGCCCGAGGGCATGCACGCCGCGATCGGTGCGACCAGCTCCAATCACCCGGGATGGCTCGCCGGTGATCCGTTCGAGGGTTGCCTCCAACAGCCCTTGCACGCTGGGCAGGTTTTTCTGCCGTTGCCAGCCAGCGAAGGGGGTTCCCAGATAGGCCAAGCGAACGAGGAGGTTCCGCTGCGGCAACTTGTCAGCCCCCGGCAACACGTTAGCCCCCGGCAACTTGTCAGCTTGCGGCAGCACGTACTCAGTCACGGTACTGCCAACCAATTGAAGGCGAGTGCAGCCAAGCCCAGGGCGAGAGCGGAAAGGGCCGCCCACAAGTCGGTCCAGTGCAGGACCATGGCCCGCATCCGGGTTCGCCCCTCCCCTCCGCGGTAGCATCGAGCTTCCATAGCCTGGGCCAACTCGTCAGCTCGACGGAAGGCGGAGACGAAGAGCGGGATCAAGACAGCGACAAACCCGCGCAGACGACGAAAGATGTTTCCACGATCAAGGGGCGCCCCACGGGAGATCTGGGCCTTGACGATGGTATCCGTCTCATCCAAAAGGGTGGGGATGAAGCGGAGAGCGATGGTCATCATCATGGCGATTTCATGCACCGGGATGCGGAAAACGTGGAGGAAAGAGAAGAGGCGATCGAGGCCGTCGGTGAGGTCGATCGGGGACGTAACGAGGGTCAGGAGTGTCGTCACCAAGACCAGCAGGGTGAGGCGAAAACTCATGAAGAAGGCTTTCCACAACCCTTCGTCGCGTATCACCAGGAACCCCCACTGCAGGATGATGTTGCCTTCTTGCGAGAAGAGAGCCTGGACAATGAAAGTGAAGAGGATCAGGAAAAGGATCGGCCGCAAGCCGCGCAGCAAGAACCGCAGGGGGATGCCGCTGGCTGTAACCACTGCCAAAAGGATCACCAGAAAGAAGAGGTAGCCGGTGACCTTCGTCACGAAAAAGAGAAGAATGGTCAAAGCGGTTGCGGCCAGGAATTTTGTGCGAGGGTCGAGGCGGTGCAAGAGCGAGTTGCCGGGAATGTACTGCCCGAGGGTTACGACGTCAGACAGGGCCATGGTGGTACTCCTGCGCGATCAGACGGGCCGCCTCCCGCACCTCGAAGATGGAGACCGGCAAGCGCCAGCCAGCCTTCACCAACGAGGAAAGGATCTGGGGGATGGTGGGAAGGCGAATTCCACATCCAGCCAATGATTCTTCGTCGCTGAAGACCTCTCTGGTGGGTCCTTGGCGACAAATGCGTCCACTTTTCAGCACAACTACCCGCTCAACCAAGGAGGCGATCTCATCCATGTCATGGCTGACCATGATCACAGTAGCTCTCTCGTTGCGGTGCAAGAGCTTGATGCGGGTGAGGATGTCTCGCTTGCCACGGGGATCGAGGCCTGCCGTCACTTCATCAACGATCAGAACCCGCGGACACATCGCCAGAATGCCGGCGATGGCGACCAGACGCTTTTCCCCTCCCGAAAGAGTGAATGGATTGCGCTGGCCAAAGCGAGCCGGCTCCAAGCCAACCTTAAGAAGAGACTCCTCCACTCGTTTGGCAACTTCTTGCCGGCTTAGGCCAAGGTTCCGGGGTCCAAAAGCGATGTCTTCGGCAACCGTCTCGGCAAAAAGCTGAGATTCGGGAAATTGGAAAACCAACCCCACTTGGAGGCGCGCTTTCCAGATTGGCGTCCGCTTGTCGGCGAGGTCTACCCCGTCCAGCAGAACCCTTCCCGAGGTAGGCCGCAAAAGCCCGTTGAGGAGTTGCACCAGGGTTGATTTGCCGCTGCCGGTCTCTCCGACCAGCCCCACGAACTCCCCCTCCTCGAACTGCAGCGAAACATCATCCAGGGCTCGCTTTTCCCACGGCAGACCGGGACCGTAGATATAGGTCAGGTGCTCCGCTTCAATGCGCATAGGGTACGGGTCAGCTCCTCGGGGCGAGACAAAAAAGGCGGCAAGGGGATCCCTCCTCCTCGCAGCAGTTGGGCGAGACGAATGGCCGGAGGAAGTTCAAGGTGAGCATGCCGGAGGAGCTCATCCTCCTCGACAAGCTGAGCTGGGCTGCCGAGGAAAGCAGCTTCCCCCTTCTCCAGCACCAGCAATCGACTGGCCAGCATGGCTTCCTCCATCCTATGAGTAATAAGGATCAAGGCAATTCCCTCTCCGTGCAGCTCCTGGATAGTGCCAAGCACTTCCTCCCGCCCTTTTGGATCCAACAAACTGGTCGGTTCGTCCAAAACGATATAGGAAGGCTTCATGGCCAGCACGCCGGCGATCGCCACCCGTTGCTTCTGACCCCCGGAGAGGAGGTTGGGCGGATGTTTGGCATAACTGCTGATGCCCACTTTCTCCATCGCCCAATCGACCCGGGCGCGGATCTCGATCGGGGGAATGCCCAGGTTCTCCAGCCCGAAGGCAATATCCTCCTCAACGATCGTCCCTACAATCTGGTTGTCGGGATTCTGGAAAACCATTCCCACCCGCGTCCGGATTTTCCAGAGGAAAGCATTATTGCGGGTATCCATCCCATCGACTTGAACCGACCCCTCGGTGGGTAAAAGCAAGGCGTTGAAGAGGCGGCCCAAGGTCGACTTTCCCGAACCGTTGGGGCCCAGGATACAAAGAAAATCCCCCGCCTCGACCTCTAGCGTCAAGGACGATAGAGCATAGACAGGGGACGCAGAAGGGTCAGGATAACAGTAGCTGACTCCTTCAAGGACGATCTTTGGGGTCATAGCGGGAATAATCTGGGACATAATACAATTTTGAGCCAAAATTGTTTTATGTCCCGATTATTCCTTTAGCGCCCCAGAACCTGTTTACTCAACCAGCTCCAGGATTGCCATGGCCGCGCCATCGCCACGGCGCTTGCCGGTTTTGACGACGCGCGTATAGCCCCCCTTCCGGTCGCCGACCTTGGGGATGATTGTTGTGTAAAGACGTTGCCCGGCTTCTTTATCCAGGAGGAAGGCATACACGAGCCGTTGCGTAGCCAGGTCTTTGTGGGTCGCTTTGGCGATTAGCCGCTCAACCGTTCGCTGGGCTTCCAGGGCTTTCTGTTGAGTGGTCTCAATCTTCGATTTGAGGAAAAAGCTGGTAGCCAGGCTTCGCAACAGCGCCCGACGGGGGCTGGAGGATCGTCCCAGTCTGCGGTGGTCCTTCATATGTCTCATTTATTCTTCACCTTTCAAGCACAAGCCCAACTCGTCCAGTTTTTGCCGGACCTCGTCGAGTGAGCGCTTGCCGAAATTCTTCATTGCCCGCAGCTCTGATTCCGTCTTCAAAACCAGATCTGCCACGGTCATGACGCCGATCGACGACAATGCATTGAAGGAACGAATCGACAAGTGCATCGACTGCAGGGGGGTTTCCAAAGCGCCGCTGCTTGGAAGCATAGGGGCAAAAGTGCTGCGGATATTCCGAATGATCGAGAAACGGTCTACCAGGATCTCCGCTGCGGCGACCAAAGCGTCAATAGGCGCAAGCGATCGATTGGTCCAGATCGACAACTCCAAGCGGTCATCCTCGATGGCTCGTCCGACCCGGGTGGGAACGATCCGATAGGAGACCTGACGCACGGGGGAAAAGAAGGAGTCGATCGGGATCACCCCAATCGGAAAGTTGGCTTTCTTGTTGGAATCCGCAGAGAGAAACCCCATCCCTTGATCGACATAGATCTGAATGTTGACCTTGGATGTTTCGCCGTCCAGGGTCAGCAAGTGCAAATCTGGGTTAAGGATGTCCACTTCAGCATCGGGTTCGATGTCGCTGGCACGGACTTCCTTGCCTCCCTTCGCCTCGAGGTAGAGGATCTTTGTCTCAGGTGATCGGCTGCGCACGATCAGGCTTTTGAAGTTGAGCACCAAATCGGTGACATCTTCCCGAACGCCGGGGATGGTGGAAAACTCGTGGAGGATATGGTGAGGATCCCCGCGCCGTTCCCCTTCGATTTCAACCCCTTCGATCTGCAAGGCAGTGACGGCAGACCCGGGAATCGAGGAAAGCAGGACACGGCGAAGGGCATTGCCCAAGGTCGTGCCATACCCCTTCTCCAGTGGGCTCATCACCAACAGTGCGAAGTCCTCGCGTTCCTCTAGAACCTCAATGTTCGCTCTTTCAAACTCGTCCAAGGAAATTTCCTCCTATTAGCGCGAGTAGAACTCGACGATAAGTTGCTCCTGCACCGGCACATCGATTTGTTCCCGCAAGGGAAGGCTCTGTACGACCACTTGCATAGCTTCAGGAGTGAGGTGCAACCACTGGGGAATGGAACGCCCCTTCACTGCCTCGATGCCGTCTTTGAGGACGCTGAGGCCTTTGCTGCGCTCTTTGGCCTCAACCCGATCGCCAGGCTTGAGGGAGTAGGAGGGGATGTCGGTGCTGCGTCCGTTTACCATAAAATGCCCATGGTTGACGAGCTGCCGGGCAGCCGCCCGGGAGGGGGCAAAGCCGGAGCGAAAAACGACATTATCCATCCGAGCCTCCAGAATCTGCAGCAAGCGCGTCCCGGTGGGGATGGCGCGCTGCCCGGTGGCCATGGTGAAATAGCGTTGAAACTGGTGCTCCAAGACACCGTAGATACGGCGCAGTTTTTGTTTCTCACGCAAGCGAATGGCATACTCGCTCAGTTTCCGCCGGGAGATGGTGTGTTGTCCGGGCAGTTGCGGCTTTTTCTCAATCGGGCATTTCGCCGAGAAACAACGATCGCCTTTCAAGTACAATTTGCTTAATTCGCGCCGGCACAACCGGCAATTCGAATCCGTGTAACGAGCCAAGTTCTTCCTCCTACATCCTTCTCCGCTTGGGTGGGCGGCAGCCGTTGTGAGGCATTGGGGTAATGTCCCGAATGGTATTGATCTCCAGGCCGGCAACTTGCAGAGAGCGGATCGCCGTCTCTCTTCCTACGCCCGGCCCCTTCACCAACACGTCCACTTCGCGCACGCCAAGGGCCATCGCTTTCTTGGCCACTGCTTCTGCGGCCAGTTGAGC
Organism: bacterium; assembly: GCA_037131855.1. GTDB lineage: Bacteria > Caldisericota > JANLFM01 > JANLFM01 > JANLFM01 > JAPLHV01. The sequence continues at coordinate 4,700 of JBAXQG010000008.1, read as the reverse complement.
GGCATAAGGGGTTCCCTTGCGAGTGCCCTTGAAGCCTACGGCGCCGCCAGAGGAGGAAACGATGACGTTCCCGGCAGGATCGGTGATGCTCAGTTGGGTATTGTTGAAACTGGCGTGGATGTAAGCCAGCGCATGAGGAACTACCTTCTTTTCTTTGCGCTTCTTTGTCGTCTTGGGAGCTGGCATTGACTGTCTCTATCTCCTTCCTATTTGGCCCGTTTGGAACCGACGGTGCGCTTGGCTCCTTTTCGAGTGCGCGCGTTGGTGCGGGTCCGTTGGCCGTGAACGGGCATCCCGCGTTTGTGGCGGAGCCCGCGGTATGAGCCGATTTCCATCAATCGGCGGATGTTTTGGGACACTTCGCGGCGGAGATCACCCTCCACTTTGTAATTGCGGGTAATGATCTCCCGCAGTTGGTTGATCTCTTGCTCGGTGAGGTCACGAGTGCGCGTCGCCGGGTTGATCGACGTCTGCGCCAGGATTTTGTTGGACAGCGTGGGTCCAATGCCGTAGATATAGCCAAGGGCGATGTCTACACGTTTCTCCCGAGGGAGGTCAACTCCTGCGATACGGGCCATCTACTTACCCTGCCTTTGCTTGTGTTTGGGAATCTCGCAGATCACCAGCACTTTTCCTTCGCGCTTGATGACCTTGCACTTCTCACAAATCTTCTTCACGGACGGTCTAACTTTCATTTCGACTCCTCTTCACAATCTGCGGATAATCCTGCCACGGGTCAAATCGTAAGGAGAAATCTCCACTTTAACCCGGTCTCCAGGCAGGATTCGAATAAAGTGGATCCTCATCTTTCCTGATGTATGGGCCAGCAGCCGGTGCGCATTGGGCAGTTCAACACGGAACATGGCGTTAGGAAGGGCTTCCACAACTTTGCCCTCCATTTCCACAAAACCCTCTCGGACTTTTGCCTCTGGTTCCTCCTCGCGCCGGACTGGCCTTCTTCGGGCAGGTCGGTAATAGTTTCTTTTCATTTCCACTCCGTTAGGATCTCGGGATCCTGAGCCGTAATCAGCACTGTATGCTCGAAGTGAACAGAGGGGCGACGGTCACTGGTAACGACTGTCCACCCGTTCCGCAGGATCTCGACCTGCGCGTTTCCCAAGTTCACCATCGGTTCAATGGCCAAAACCATGCCCTCTTTTAGCATAACTCCCGTGCCGGGTTGACCGAAGTTGGGCACTTGCGGCTCCTCGTGCAACGCACGCCCGATGCCATGCCCAACGAATTCGCGCACCACGGAAAAGTGGTGGCGCTCTGCTTCATACTGGATTGCCGCGGAGATATCTCCCAAGTAGTTTCCACTGCGGGCCATTGAGATTCCCGCCATCATCGCCTCTTGCCCGACGCGCAACAGCTCGCGCAGGGCCGGCTTCACTTCTCCTACCGGGATGGTGACGGTTGAATCGGCGAAATATCGATTCATCACAGCTCCCAGATCGAGCGAGACCAGGTCGCCTTCACGCAACAAACGCGGTCCGGGGATTCCATGCACCACTTCTTCGTTGACCGAGATGCAGATCGCCGAAGGGTAGCCGCGATAACCTTTGAAAGCGGGAAGCGCTCCACGCATACGCAAGGCTTCCTCAGCCTTCTGATCCAGGTCGCGGGTATAGAGACCCGCTTGCACGGCGCCGGCCACTTCCTGCAAAGCTTCCGCCAGGATCGCTCCAACCTGGCGCATCGCCTCGATTTCGGAAGGAGACTTGATCGGGATCATCTAGCGCCTTCATCTCCACCGGAGACCTTCGAACCTAGCGAAGGGTCCAAAGGAAGGCTCAATGCTCGCCGGATCCGTTCTCCAATCTCAGCGGGGTCGCCTTGACCCTCCACAATGCGAAGGAGGCCATGCTCACGGTAGTATTCGATCAATGGGTCGATCTGTTGGTGGTAGACCGTCAACCGCTTGCGGATGGTCTCGGCGTTGTCGTCGCTGCGCGGTTGAATCGGCATACCGCAAATCGGACAGTCTAGATAGCGCTGATGATAAATCTGCCCGCAGGCAGCGCAGACGCTCCGGCTTAATAGCCGTTTCTCCGCTTCCTCATCTCCTACCTCGATCAATAGAGCCGCATCTAGACGAGTCCCTCGTTGCGCCATCATCTCGTCCAAAACCTCAGCCTGGCGGCTGGTGCGAGGAAACCCGTCAAGGATCAAGCCATCATTCAATCCGCTTGTCTCCTTCTGCACGGGAATCTCCATTTGGGCGAGCAGGATCTCCACCATCAACTGATCAGGGACCAAATCTCCCCGATCCATGAAAGCCTTGGCCTGCAAAGCCCGTATTTCCCTGGAACCGACCAGCTTTCGAAGCAAATCTCCAGTGCTTAGATACTGCCATCCATTCTGCCGCGCCAAAGCCTGCGCTTGAGTTCCCTTCCCCGATCCAGGGGCTCCGAGAAAGACAATTTTCATCTCACTACCTCAAGAAGCCCTCGTAATGACGCATGACCATGAAAGCCTCAATCTGCTTCACTGTCTCCAGTGCGACACCGATGACAATCAGGATAGAGGTGCCGCCGAAGAGAAAGCTGGTCCCGGCGATTCCCAAGATCGGCATCAAGAAATTAGGGAGAATGGCCAGGATTCCTAAGAAAACCGAGGCGGGGAGAGTAATGCGGTTAAGGATGCGTTGGAAGTAGGTGGCCGTGGGTGGACCAGGGCGAACCCCGGGCACGAAACCACCGTATTTTTGCAGGTTGTCAGCCAATTCCTTTGGATTGAAACTGATCTCGGTGTAGAAATAGGTGAAAAACACGATCAACAGGAAGAGAAGGATGTTGTAAATGAAAGAGGAGGAATCGTAGAAGAGCTGGGCGAATCCCTGCAGCCCTGGGATAAAGCCGGCCAAGGTGACGGGGAACATCAACACAGCTTGAGCGAAGATGATCGGCAGAACGCCCGCTTGAATCAAGCGAAGAGGGATAAAGGTGGATTGACCGCCGTACATGCGCCGTCCTACAACACGCTTGGCGTATTGCACGGGGACTTTGCGTTCAGCCGTGTAGGCAACAACGACACCCGCCATGATACAGACGCCAATTGCCAACACCAGGATCAATTCAGGGATAGGCATTTCCCCAACCCCTATCAGTCGTCCGGCTTCGATCGCACCAGGCAAGATACGTGCCACGATGCCGATAAAAATGATTAAAGAAACACCGTTGCCGATCCCTTTCTCGGTGACTTCTTCCCCCAACCAAAGGGTGAGCATGGCGCCTGCGGTCAATGTAACGACAATGCAGAATTGGGTAAGGAAATTGTCCGGGTTGAGGGGCACGCCGCTGCGCTGCATATAGACGAGAAAGAAGATCGACTCCAAGATGCCGAGGGCCACACAGAGATAGCGGGTCCAGACGGCCAACTTGCGCCGCCCGCCTTCTCCTTCTTCCTTGGCCATCTCCTTCAATTTGGGGATTACCATCTGCAGGAGGTTTAGGATGATCGAGGCGTTGATGTAGGGAAGCACGCCGAGAGAGAGCAGGCCGAAGTTGAGCAAGGTGCCCCCGGAAAAGAGGTTGAGGATGCCTAACAGGCCTCCCTCGCTGACGATCTTGGAGATCGCCGCAGGGTCTACTCCAGGAACCGGGATAAAAGCGCCCAAGCGGAACAGCGCCAGCATCGCCAAAGTGAAAATGATACGGCGACGGAGGTCTTTGATCTTCCAGGCATTGCGGATGGTTTCGGCGATGTTGGCCATCAGCTCACCATCTCCACTTTTCCGCCTGCCGCCTCGATCTTGGATCGAGCGTTGGCTGAGAAGGCCTGGGCTTCTACGGTTAGATTGATTTTCAACTCACCGTCGCCGAGGATCTTTACGTTCACATCAGCAGAAGGGATCAATCCCATCTCGTACAGCAAGCCGCGCGTCACCGTGGACCCCGCCGGGAACAAACCAAGCTTGGCCACGTTAAGGGGGTAAAAGGAAATACGGTTGATCGGTTTAAAACCGCGCTGATAAGGGAGCCGCCGGTAGAGAGGAAGTTGACCTCCCTCGAAACCAATCCGCTTCGGTCCGCCAGCACGGGCTTTTTGCCCCTTGTGGCCGCGAGTGGAGGTCTTGCCATGGCCTGAACCTGTTCCGCGGCCCACTCGCTTCGCTCGTTTCATCCCAGGAAGCTTCTCCAGTTCGTGTAGTTTCATGGTCAACTCCAAAGCTCACGAACGGTCTTGCCGCGATTGCGGGCCACGCGCTCGGGGCTCTTCAACATCTCCAACGCACAGACCACGGCCTTGGCCATGTTCACCGCGTTGTTCGACCCAAGCGACTTGGATAGCACATCCTTCACGCCAGCTAGCTCCAAAACTGCGCGCACTGGACCGCCGGCGATAACTCCGGTACCCTGTACGGCTGGTTTGAGAAAAACGCGCCCAGCGCCAGACTTGCCCAATACAGCATGCGGGATGGTGGTTCCGGATAGAGGAACATCGACCATCTGCTTCTTGGCATCTTCGATCCCTTTGCGCACAGCGTTAGGGATTTCCGCCGCCTTGCCGACGCCCACTCCCACGCGTCCGAGTGCATTGCCGACAACCACTACGACGCGGAATTTGAGACGTTTGCCTCCTTTAACTACTTTGGTGACCCGTCGGATCTGGATCACCCTCTCCGAAAACTCAGACTCCGTTGTTTCGATGCGAGCCATACGCCCTCCGTCCTAGAATACCAGGCCAGCGGCCCGGGC
>JBAXQG010000007.1:0-23835 GCA_037131855.1 bacterium | reverse complement strand
TGCGGCGCTCCGATCCGCTTGGAAGGCGACAGCTACAGAAAGAGGAGAAAATGAGACTGGAGAAAAGGGGACAGATTTATTTATTGGCAGGTCGCTCCAACGGGGGCAGTCGGCTGACGGTCAGTCCTAAGAGCAGCGAAGGATCGGACGCATTGTCCCCATCAGCCGCATTGTCCCCATCAGCCGCATTGTCCCCATTAGATGCATCAGGAGAAAAGGAAAGACGGGCAGGGGAAAATAAATCTGTCCCCTTTTTCCATGCTATGATAGGGACTGTCCTGCCCGCCGGGCCCTTAGCTCAACGGATAGAGCATCGGACTTCTAATCCGATTGTTGGGAGTTCGATTCTCCCAGGGCCCGCCAACCGTTCCTGGCATCTGCCGCCTTCTTTCTTAGAAGAGGGCGGAGCAAGGAGCAAAATGAAACGAAAACAAGGGTGGCCGGTTCTGATTTGGACAATCTTGCTGATGTGGCTCTGGCTGTCTTTCCTGCCCTGCTCCGGAACCCTAGCTGCCTCCAATCCACAGGTTGATGCCGGGGACCGGGCGTTGATCGCTTCGTTGGCTCAACGATACCTGCAAGCTGGGGTAGAGGTGATGCAAACCGGCGACCTGGCGCCACTATCGCACTTTCTTTCAGTTGATGAGAGGGAACGCCTGGCTGGCCGTTTCCTCGGCCCCTCCGGGCTATGCTGGTTGTGGAACTATTACCAAGAGGATGCCGCAGCTGGCTGGAAGGGAGAACCTATTCTCGTTCAGTCCTTCTCCTCGCCAGTTATTTTGGTGCAAGGGGAAGAAGCAGTTTGCTACTTGAACGAAGAGATCCGCGTGAGTGCCCCAGGCTTGGTCAGCGGCCAGCTTTGCTGGTCATCGGCAGCCATGGCGCATACGATTCTGCTTCAACGGACCGTGGATAGCTGGGCGATCTCTGGCGACCTGGCTTGGGAGGAGAACGTTAAGCCCGCTTCTGGGATGCAAATTGGCAGCAGCAGCCCCTACCCGCGAGTGGCAGGCTTCCCGGCCTACGAGGAAGTGGTTGCCTTGTTCCCACAACAGGCGGCGCCCGTCTTCGGGCGACCTGCTACCCCTAGCCGGGGGGCGGTGGTCGCTTATTCCGACCTCTACGCACTCAATCCCAACACCCCCTATTATCCGGACTTTTCCGCCAGCGGTGGGGACTGCGCCAACTTTATCTCCCAAGCTCTTTACGAGGGCGGTTGGGCGATGGACACCTCAAGCTCTCCAGAGCTGCAGTGGTGGTTTCATTGGCCGGGAGCTTGGAGCGAACCGATCCACTGCAGCGATTCCTGGGTCTACGCTGGCGACTACGCTGAGGGCGGCGGTTTGGGCTACACGGTGAAGAACAACCCGCCCGGCTCAACTGCCCCTAACGGCGCCTGCCCGGGTCGCGCTGATGACCATTGGGGCGAACTGAAACTGGGGGACCTGGCCTTGGTACACACTCAAGAGGATCCTGACACCCACCATCTGGGAGTGGTAGCAGCGTTCGACCAAGATCACGGCGCCCCCGCTCCTTTTCCTCTGGTGAACGCTCACTCCAGCAATCGTTACCACTATCCGCTGGATTGGAATGGCGCCTACTCCCTCCAGCAGATCGACGTCCTGCTGTTGCGATACCCTTCTCCATCACCCTTGACGCTGACTGCGACCCCCGCTGTGCTGGCCTTTGAGGAGGAGGCAGGGAGTGTTCCGCAAGACTGGAAGTCACTGCAGTTGGGGGAGGCGGGGGGCGGCGCCCTCTCCTGGAGTGCTACTGCTAATGTTCCTTGGCTGACCGTGGTTCCTACCACGGGAAACCTGAACAGCACTCCCACTTTGGTTTACCTGCAAGCCGACGCTCGTGCGCTGTCCGCTGGAAACTACTTCGCTACCCTCTCCATTTCCTCCCCGCAAGCCGGCAACAGCCCTCTTTTGGTCTCAGTGCAGTTGCGGGTTAGATCAGCCGGCGGAGTGAAGCTGCTATTTCAACCCGGCTGGAACCAGATCTCTCTTCCCCTGACCACTCCCTCTTCTCCGGCTCAGGTTTTCGTCGGTTTGCCGGAGCCCTGGTTCCTCTACCGCTGGGATCCGATGGCGGCTCGCTACGATGCTGGCAATTTAATCTCTCTTCGTCCAGGAGAGGGCTATTGGCTGAAAGCGGCGCTGGATGGGCAACCCCTCTGGTGGACGGTAACCGGCAGTCCCTGTGTGGAAGAAGAACAGACCATCGATATCGTCCCCGGCTGGGAGATGATCGGCGATCCCTACCTGACGGCTGTTCCCGCCAAGGCTGTTCAAGTTCGGACCGCCAGTCTTACTTTGACGCTTGAAGAGGCGGTAGCAGAGCAGATCTTGGCGCCGGCCTTCTACTGGTACGACAGCCTCACCTATCGCCTCCTCTCCCTGAATAATGGTTTCTTAGAGCCGGGCCAGGGGTACTGGCTGAAAGCTTTCCAACCATTCCAGATGGTCTTTCACCGGCCACTGTAGAAAAGCATGGGTTTCATTCCGGCCTTGGCCATTTCCGCGGGCTGGTTCTTTTTATGGTCTGGGCGATTCCATCCGCTTTTTCCTTGAGCAATCCGCGAAGGTCGCTAAGTGAATCTTTTCCAGCTTTCGCTTGCAGACTGGGTCGTCTTACGCCTGGACTAGCTAGCGCAGGAATTTCCGCTCTCGATGGTTTGTTTACAGTTCGATGAAACCTGCCTAGAATTGAGAAGGCAGAATCGCCAAAACTAGAAAAGAGAGGTGGTATGAGTGAGGAAAGCAGTTTGTATTGTATTGGTAGTATTGTTGTTAGTCGGCATTGGGGTAATTCCAAGCCGGCCCGTTGTGAATGCAGCAACATCCTTCAGCGACGTTGAGGTCACATCCTATTGGGCGACCAAAGAGATCGGCATGTTGGCCGAGAAGACCATCATTTCCGGTTTCCCGGATGGCACCTTCCGTCCTGAAGACGGCGTTACCCGCGCCCAGTTTGCCAAGATCATCACCCTTGCCCTCGGGCTAGGGACAGCCGCTGGCGCTACCGCCAACTTCCCGGACGTTCTTGCTGACAACTGGGCAACTGGCTACATTGCTACCGCCGCCGAGAAGGGCTTGATCAAGGGCTTCCCGGATGGGACCTTCGGTCCTGAACAGCCGGTTACCATCGCCCAAGCGCTGGCCATCATCGCCCGCGCCAAGGCATTTCCGGCCGGCACTGATGCGGTTTTCTCCGACGTAGCCTCGGGTTACTGGGGATTCGGCGAGGTCATGGCCTGCTACACCAACAATATCCTGCGGTCGCCTGATCCGTTCATCGTTTTCTACGACACCACGCAACCCATGGGACCGGGCCTTCTCTACCCCGAGAAAGGCGCCACCCGTTCCCAGGCTTCGGTTTTCGTCGCTCGCATGCTGGACAGCGCCTTGGTAACCTACACTCCACCGGCGATTACCATTTCCTTCTGGGAACAGATGGATCCAGGAGAGGTAACCCTACTACAGAAAAACCTAGCTGACTTCGCAAATGTCTACAAAGGCGCGCTCAATGTCACTTGGGACATCGTCCACTACGGAACAGAGGATCTCCGTTCCAACTTCCAAACGGCCGCCTTGGCCAATTCCGGACCGGATATGGTTTACGGGCCGAATGACAACGTCGGACCTTTCTCCACGATGAACCTGATCAAGCCCCTGGACGCGATCTTCGGGCCCACCTTCTTCGACGCTCTGATGCCGAACTCGGTCGGTTCGATGCAACTGAAAGGACAGACTTGGGGGGTGCCGGACCGCGTCGGCAACCACTTGATGCTGATTTACAACAAAACTTTGGTTCCTGAACCGCCCAAGAATACAGATGAGATGATCACCATGGCCAAAGCTCTCTACAAAGAAGAGGGCGGCAAGGTCATTCAGTGGGGCCTCGTCTACAATGATCCGGAAGCCTTCTTCTTTGTCCCTTGGCTGGGCGGCTTTGGCGGTTGGGTAATGGATGCCAACAATGCTCCTACTTTGGGTAGCCAGGCTATGGTCGACGCGCTGACTTTTGCGAAAAGCTTGCAGGATCAGAAGGTAGTGCCGACCGGCAACACCTATGACACTGCTGAAGCCCTTTTCAAGGAAGGCAACGCCGGCATGATCATCAACGGTGACTGGGCTCTGGGTGGTTACAAGAAAGACATCACCAAATTCGAGTTTGGGGTCACCCGCATCCCGCAGGTGGTCGCCACCGGACTTTGGCCCACCCCAATGGTTTCTTCCAAGGGCTACAGTGTCTCCACTGCTTGCCCGGAGAGCAAGCTGTTCCCGATGAAGATGTTCTTGCGATATATGATGACGCCGGAAGTGCAGAGCCAGTGGACCAAAGACCTTTCCATCCTGCCTAGCAGCAAAAAAGCGATGGAGGAGCCGATCATTCTCTCCGATCCAATCCTCAAAGGCAGCGCTTACCAGGTGGAGACCGGCAAGCCGATGCCCACCGTTCCTGAGATGCGGGCGGTTTGGGATGCCATCAATCCCCAGTTGCAAGGGGTGATGGGAGGATCGGTGACTCCGGTTGACGCCGCTCCAACCATGCAAAAGAACGCCCTTGAAGCAATCAAAGCGATGGGCGGCTCTTAAGCTCAATTCACGCGGTCTCGATCGTTCACGCAGACGCAGATAGAAAGAAACAGAAGGGCGGCCCAGTGGGCCGCCCTTTCTTTTATTGTCTTGCTGGGATGGGGGAGATCGTGCCGTGCTTACATGCTTTTCATCTGCCGCCCTAAAAGGAACGATTGACCGAGGTCGAAGATCAGCAGGAAGGATCCCTGGACGATGATGCCTGCGCCGTGCCCCTGACCGATGGCCGAATTCACGCCCCAGAGAGTAATCAGGAGCACTCCCAAGGTGATGTAGAGGAGGTCCAGGCCAGCATTCCAGAGAAGGTTGCGCCGTAGCTGTTCTGCCTTTTCCCACACGGCTCGAGCGGTCAGAGGCGGTAGAGCGCGGCGCTCTCGCCACCAACCCCATAGAGCAATTGCAGCGTCGATGATCGCCCAAAGGAAGCATTGCAAGGCAAATCCTCCCCAGAAAGGTGTTTGAGCAAAGCTTAGAAGGAGGATTCCTGCCGCTACGCTGATCCCTGCCCAAACCAGCAATCCTTTGGTTATGCCGCGCAGGAAGGCATTCAGCATTCTTTCGCCAGGGGCGCCGCCCTTGATCATCTCAGTGTCCCTGGCCGCGCATCATGGAAAGCGCGTGGTCTAAAAGGGGGACGAGGAAAGACATCCCCTCTTGCACCGCTCGCAAACTTCCCGGCAAATTGACCAGCAAGGTTTCTCCGCGGAGTCCAGCTTCGCCTCGGGAGAGACAGGCAGTCGGGGAGTGCTTCATTCCGTCGTCGCGAAGAGCCTCGGCCAGGCCGGGAGCACGGCGCTCTAGGATGGCCGAGGTAGCTTCCGGGGTGTTGTCGCGCGGACCGAAGCCAGTGCCGCCAGTAGTAAGAATCAGGTCCAAATCATTAGCATCGCACCAGAAAGCAAGCTGATCTGAGATAGCCTCAAGATCATCGGGAAGGACAAGCTGCTGCCGGATTTCCCAACCAGCCCGGCGCAAAGAATCGGCGATGAAAGGGCCGGAGAGGTCGGCCTGTTCACCTTTGGCACAGCGATCGGAGAGGGTGAGAACAGCGGCGCGGCGGATCGATCCCAGGCTTGTTTCCTTGGATGGCTGTTTCACCTTTTCTATCACGCGGATTGGATCCCCAGCTTTCACTGCTCCCCCGGAGAGGACACTGGCAAAGATCCCTTCACGGGGCATCACGCAATCACCCACCAAACGGCGAATCTCGCAACTCTGGTGGCACTCTTTGCCGATCTGGGTGACCTCCAGGAGAACCTCCGCTCCTACTTCCAGGCGCGTCCCGACCGGCAACTGCGGCAGATCCAGACCGCGTGTGGCGAGGTTCTCGGCGAAATCTCCAAAACCCAGTTCAATCTTCTGATTGCGCATCTTAGCGATGCTCTCCTCGGCCAACAAGGAGACTTGACGGCGCCCGGGGCCGGCGTGGGCGTCCCCCTCCAGGCCGAATCCAGCTACTAGCATTCCTTCTCCAATGTCTTCCTTGCGCGTCCCCTTTCCCCGGGAGCGATTGACGGCGACAAGGACGCCCTTCTGCGGCGCCTTTGCAGTCAACGATTTCATTTCTAGCTCGTTTTGATCATTCATTTCATACTCCTTGGTAAAGGCCGCTTTTCCCGCCCGACTTGCGCACTAGGCGCAGGTCGCCGATGCGGATCCCGCGCTCGATGGCCTTGCACATGTCGTACACCGTCAGCGCAGCCATCGCAGCGGCGGTCATGGCTTCCATCTCGACTCCTGTTTCAGCCTTGGTGCGGCAAGTAGCCTCGATCTCTACAGTATGAGAGGACTCGTCTAAACGCAACTCTAGACCGACAAAAGTAAGGTAGATGGGGTGGCATAGGGGGATCAGCTCGGCAGTGCGCTTGGCTGCCTGGATTCCCGCCAATTGAGCCACAGTGAGTACATCCCCTTTCTGGATTGCCTTCTCAGCGACAAGGCGGAAGGTTTCCGTCGAAAGTTGAACCGAGACGCAGGCTACAGCCTCCCGCAGTGTCGGCTCTTTGGATCCCACATCCACCATGCGCGCCCGCCCCCCCTCATCCAGGTGGCTCAAGGCAAGGTGATCCATATCATCCTCCGATCTGCACCATGTAATATCCCTGCCGGGGGCTATTGTGGCGCTCTTGCGGCAATAGCGGCGCCATGCAACTTGGTTTCTCGGCTGCCGCGCGATGAAAGGCTTCTTCCAGCGATCTTTCCGCAAGCGATGGCCGTAAGAAAGGCTTCAAATCGATCTCTTGGTCGCTGAAGAGGCAAGGCAGGAGGCGCCCATCAGCGGTGAGGCGCAAGCGATTGCAAAAGGGGCAGAGATGTTCGCTCATTGGCGCCAGTACGGCCAGCCGCCCGGGAGCGCCCGGGAGTCGCCAGTAACGAGTGGCGGGCCCCATCCCCATCGGCGGCTCAGCCTCCTGAAGGGGACCCTCGGCTCGCAAGCGCCGCTCGATCTCAATTGCCGGCAAGAAGAAGGACTGGCTTGCCAGTGGGCCAATCGGCATATACTCAATGAATCGCACCTCCACAGGCTTGGCGGCAGTCAAGGCAAGGAAAGGAGCGAGCTCATCGTTGATCCCCCGCAAAACCACTACGTTCACTTTAAGGGGGCGGAATCCCTCGGCTAGTGCTGTCTCCAGCCCGGCCAGAGCTTGGGGCAGGGCATCGCGGCGGGTCAAACGGGCATAAATAGCGCGGTCCAAGCTGGGCAAACCGATGTTCAATCTCTGCAGGCCTGCCCGGCGGAGAGGCGCAGCAGCTTCCGCCAATAGGGTGCCATTGGTTGTCAAAGAGAGGTCGTCCAAACCAGGGATTTCGTGCAAGCGCTCTACCAACTGCAACACTCCACGACGGGCGAGAGGCTCCCCTCCTGTCAGGCGAACGCTGGTTAGACCCAGTCGCACAGCCACGCGCAGGACAGCTTCGATCTCCTCATAGCGCAAGATTTGATCGTGAGCCAGGGAAGGCGCCCCCTCCTCGGGCATGCAGTAGAGACAACGCAGATTGCAGCGGTCGGTAAGGGAGACCCGCAAATAACGAAGCACCCGCTTAGAGGGGTCGGTCAGCATCCCATCCTCTCCAGCAAATCGTTTCCAGTGACTTCTTCGGATGATCCATGATCCTCCGGCCAGTCGGTCATCTGAACTGTGATCCGGCTGCCCTTGGGAAAGTACTCGGTTTGGGCGGGGAGTAAGGCCAAAGCTTGGGCGCGGGACAGCGATGTGAGCAATCCGGAACCTTGCGGCCCGGTTGGGGTGGCCCAGAGAGAGCCCTCGAGTTCCTCTAGAGTCACTCGCAGGAAATTGAGGCGGCCATCCTTTCCCTTGTGGTAGCTCTCAGTAAGGCGCGCTTCTCGTTCCGGCCGGAATAGCAAGCAGTGCCCCATCATCTGGCGAAGGGCAGGGCGAACGTATTCCTCAAGACAAAGCATCGAAGATACCGGATTGCCAGGCAAGCCGAAAACCGGTATGCCCTGGACTTGCCAGAAAGCCAATGGTTTTCCAGGTTTTTGCGCTACCCCCCAGAAGAGTCGATTGGCCCCCAATTCCTCCAATACCTCTTTTACGAAATCATAATCGCCAACCGAGACGCCACCGGAAGAGATGACCAGGTCGGCTTGCTCCAAGGATTCAGCCAGCGCCAAGCGAACCGCGTCGCGACGGTCCGGCAGGCGAAGGGTGGGCAGGGGGATGGCGCCGATCGCCTGAATTTGCGCGATTAGCGCCGGTCCATTGGCGTCGCGGATTTGGCCGGGGCCTGGCCGCTCGCTCGCATCGACCAGCTCGTCGCCGGTGGTCAGGATAGCCACCCGGGCTGGAGGGCATACCCGGACTTTGGTTCGTCCAAGGGATGCCAGCACGCCGATTTCCGCAGGACGGATGACAGTCTTGGCACGAAGCGCTACAGCTCCTTGGATCTGGTCTTCCCCGACCTGCCGCACGTTTGCCCCAGGCAGTAGGGACCGCTGGAGAGACACCGTTTCCCCTTCCAGGGTGGTGTCCTCCACCCGAACGACACAATCCGCTCCTTGCGGGAGCGGCGCCCCAGTCATGATGCGGGCGGCTTGCCCCGTCTGCAAGGAGCCCGACCAATTGGAACCGGCGGGGAGATCGACGATGACGCGCAGGCGGCAAGGACTCTCTTGGCTGGCGCCCACGCTGTCTGTAGCGGCAAGAGCGAAACCATCCATCGCCGAGTTGGTGAACGGTGGGATATTCTCATCCGCCACCACATCTTCGGCCAAAACGCGCCCCAAGCTCTCAGCCAGTGGGAGCAGGCGAGGGGGGAGCCGCTTGACGGTGCGCAGGATCAGTGCTTGCGCTTCACGGGGGGTAATCATCTCTTCTCGGTGTCTCCTTCCTCAATCAAGTGTAGCGCGGTGGCCTTGAAGGAAGCCACCAAACGGTCCCCGGGAGCGAGGGAAAGATCTAGCGCGGAACGACGGGTGATTAAAGCCAGCAGAGGGAAGCCGCAATCGAGGGTGACCTGGGTAGTGGGGCCATTCGGACGCAGCGCTGTGATTACCCCGGCAAGGTGGTTGCGAGCCGAGTCGCGGGAGGGGGCAGACTTCTCCTCCCGGCTCAGAAGTATATCCTCCGGGCGCAGGCAGATCCACACCTGCCGTCCAACTGGAATATCGCTGACTGCCTCCAGTCTTCTTTCCTGGAGTCGAATCACTGCCAATCCCTCCTGTGAATGCTCCACTACCCCGGGAAGAACGTTGCCGGTGCGAACAAAGCGAGCGACGAAGGGTGTGCGCGGATGGAAAAAGATCTCTTCCGGGGCGCCCAATTGTTCGAGATGGCCGTTCTCCAGGACAGCAACGCGGTCAGCGATAGCCACCGCCTCCTCCTGGTCGTGGGTTACGTAGGCACAGGTCAAGCGCCTGCGGCCCAGCAAATGTTTCAGTTCACCCGCCAATTGCTCCTTAGTAGGAAGGTCGAGAGAAGCCAGCGGTTCGTCCAGGAGCAGCAATTCCGGCTCGATCACCAAGGCGCGAGCCAAGGCAGTGCGTTGCGCCTCCCCTCCGGAAAGGTGGCGGGTGGAACGATGGCGCAAGTGATCGATATGGAAGAGGTGCAGCATCTCATCCACTTTTGATTGGATCGTCGCACCGCGCAGGCCGCGCAAGGCCAGGCCGTAGGCGACATTTTGAAAGACGGTCCCCTGGAAGAGGAGAGGCTCTTGGAAAGCCATGGCGACGCGACGCCTGATGGAGAGGGGAACCGGCCGGGGCACTGACGCCCCCCGCCAACGGAATAATCCTTGCTGGGGAGTAAGGAGGAAATTCATCAGGCGTAGGAGAGTGCTCTTGCCGGCGCCGGTGGCGCCGAGGATAGCAAGGGTTTCTCCCTCATGCACTTCCAAAGCTGGGATATCAAGGATAGTGCGGCCTCCCTGCGCATAGCGCAGGCCTTCCAACTGGAGAAGAGGGAGAGGATTCACAACGCTCTTCTTTGTTGCAGCCAGGTGAAGAGCCAGTTGATCAGCAAAGCCAAGAGGAGAAGGATCAGGCTTAGAGCAATGGCCATGCTGAAGTCTCCCTGTCGCGTCTCCAGAACGATGGCCGTGGTCATTACGCGTGTCTCCCCGCGCAGATTCCCCCCGACCATCATCACTGCGCCTACTTCGGAGATGATTGAGCCGAAGCCGGCTGCCAGAGCCGCCAGGAGCGAGAGCCGAGCCTCGATGACGAGCTTCCAGAAGTACTGCAGGGGGCTTGCTCCCAAAGAGAGGATCTGCAGACGCAACCGCTCGTCCAATCCCTGGATGGCGGCGAGGGTGACCCCGATCACCAGAGGAGTGGCGATGATCACTTGGGCGATCACCATGGCGGTGGGGGTGTAAAGCAGTTCGAAGCTCCCCAGAGGGCCGGAACGAGCCAGGAGGAGGAAAACAAACAACCCCACGACGACCGGAGGGAGTCCCATTCCGGTGTTGACCAGGGTCACCAGGAGACCGCGACCAAGGAAGCGGCGAATCCCCAGCCAGACGCCCAGGGGAACGCCCACGACCATCGAGAAGAGAATGGCCACCCCGGAGACTTCAAGGGAAAGCCAAAGGATGGCCAATAACTCCGGGTCGAGGCTGCCGATCAGAATGGCAGCCTGCTGGAAGCCTTGCCAGAGGGTTTCTATGGAGTGACTGCCCCTGTCTTGGCGTCGGGGACGAAGAGCTGCTGACCGTATTTGGCCACGCCGAATTCGCCGATGAACTTTTGGATGTCGGGACGCACGATCCAGTCAGCGAAGGCTTTAGCCTCGACGGCGTGTACGGTAGCGTGATTGGCGGGATTGACGACGATCACGCCATAGGGGTTGAGCAAGTCCTTGCCTTTTTCGGAGATGATCATGAGTTGCAGCGACTTTTCGACAGCCAAGTAGGTAGCGCGGTCGATCAGGGTATAGGCGCCTTTCTCCGAGGCAATGCGGGCTGTCTCACCCATCCCCTGGCCGGCCGAGAGGTACCAAGCCTGGCCGCTTGGGGTGACCGTGGTTTTCTTCCAGAGAGCCAATTCCTTGGTGTGGGTGCCTGAGTTGTCTCCTCGGGAAACGAATTGGGCTTGAGCCTTGGCGATGGCCTGCAAAGCAGCCATGATCTCCAACCCTTTGGCCTTGGCAGGGTCAGACGAGGGCCCTACCAAGAGGAAATCGTTGTACATCACGTCATAGCGGAGGGATCCTTGTCCCTTGGCCATGAAGGCATCCTCCGAGGTGCGGGAGTGGACCAGCAGGACATCGGCATCGCCGCGCTCGCCCATGGCCAGTGCCTCGCCGGTGCCGACGGCGATCACTTTTACCTGGATTCCCGTCTCTTTGGTGAAGAGCGGGATCAATTCGTCCAGCAAGCCGGAGTCTTGGGTGCTGGTGGTGGTGGCCAGGATGATCGATGCCAGGGGAGGTGAGGAAGAGGGACCGGCAGACGGAGCGCAGGCAGTGACAAGGAGGAGGAAGGCCAGGAAGAAGCCCAGGAGGGGGGTGAAACGGATGGTGCGCAAGACAGTTCTCCTTTTCAAATCCGGGAGGCAGGGCGATCGCTCGCCCAACCCTTCGCCCCTTTGGGGCGCTGCCCGCTCATTCCACGGGGGAACTGGCGGGTCGGAAAACTTGCCTGGATTTATAGCACAGGAAAATACGCTAAGCAACTGAACAACCCCTGCGGAACTACCTTCCACAGGAATCGGAAGGAATTGGGGACGGAAACGATAATGTGGCTGGTATTTTTTGGTTACTTCTCCCGCGGGAGTGGCTGGAAGATCCCGAAAAGGTTGTCGTCCTGGTCGCGCAGGTGGGCGAACCAACCCATCGTGGGGATCTCCGTTTTTGGCACGCTCACCGTCCCACCCAAAGCGACCGCCTTCTCCTGGTAGGGTTCGATCTCGGCAACCTCAAAATAGACTACCGGCGAATCACCGGCCACCACTCTTTCTACTTTCTGAAGACCGCCGCCCTCTCCGTTGGGGAAAGTGAACATTAGATAATCCTCACTCCACGGTTCGAATTTCCAATCCGGGAAGAGACCTGCCAGGAAAGCTTGGCTGCGAACCAAGTCGGTAGAGCTCCACTCCAAGTGAATCACCGCATGTTGACTCATTTTCTTTACCTCCACATCCGAAAGTGTCTGATCCAGGGTTTTCCCTCAATCCTTACAATGCTACACGAGTCCAATGGAAATGGTCCAGGTCGAGAAAAAAAAGAGCTCCCCGCAGCATGCCAGCCCCCGGCAGGGCGTTCTGGCCCAACAGAACCTGCAGAACGACTTGCGCCTGCAAGGCGCCCAAAACCGCCGGAGTGGGGGAGGGTGTCCCCAGGAAAAGTTCTTGTCCGTGCGCAGGAAGTTCTTCCAGCGGACCGTAGGCGCCTTCCAAGCCTGGTCCACCCGGCTCGACCAGGGCCAACTGGCCGAATAAACCGCCGATCGCGCCATGCACGACCGTTAAATTCAAGCGCCGGGCTTGGCGGTAGAGAAGGGCGCGGTTAGTCAAGTCACCCAGAGCATCCACGATGACGTCCATATCACCCAAGAGAAGATCAGCATTCTCATCGTCGAGAAAAACCGGGATGGCTTCCAGGCGGATCCCTGGGTTGACTGCTTGCAAGCGCCGTTTGGCGACTTTGGCCTTATTCTGTCCAAGGTTGCGCGTTGAAGAAAAGAGCTGTCGATTTAAGTTGGTCTCTACGAAGAGGTCGCCGTCTACCAGACTCAAGAAACCAACCCCAGCCCGAGCCAACACCTCCGCCACCCATCCACCTAGACCGCCAAGACCGACCACACTAACCCGTGAGCGAAGGAGCTTCAACTGACCTTCCACGCCGAAAGTGGCCAAGTTCCGCTCATAATGCCAAGGCGAAATGCCCCACTCCAAGGCTTGACGCTCCACTTCCCACATTGGCAGACGGAAGCTGCGGGACAGCTCTCTTGCCTGCAATAATCCCAACACCTGCCTTGTTTGACCGTCCAGTCCTTCTGCCGGAAAGGCGACTGCTTCCAAATCAGCTCGCGTGAACATCATTCTCCTTTTCTCCAGAGGAGCTCAGAATCAGCTCCATTGTAGCAGCGCACACTCTTTAAGTAGCGCCACGGACTTGCCCTCTGCTATCATTCGCCCGATGGATACGCCTAATAACACTCGACGCCGGCGCACGATTTTTATCATCATACTCCTTCTCGCCTTCGCCGCTTCAGCCTTTCTCTGGGGACCGCCGGTTTGGCGTTTCCTTACCGACCGAGCCGGCATCGAAGCATTCCTCCATTCCCTGGGACCATGGGGTCCGATCGGTTTGATCGCCTTGCAGACCTTACAGATCTTCCTTTTGCCGATCCCCGGTTTTTTCGGTCTTTTGGGCGGTTTTCTGTATGGTTTCTGGGCTGGTCTTCTTTATACCCAAATTGGCACCGTACTGGGATCGATGATCGCCTTTTTTCTGGCCCGCTGGTTCGGACGTCCGCTGGTAACGCGCATGGTCAAACCTGACCAATTGACCCGGGTCGACGCTATGACCCGCAACCGTGGCCCCCTCTTTTTCTTGCTCTATTTCTGGGCGCCCTACGTGCCCAAGGATGCGATGTGCTATGTGGCGGGCCTGACTCCTATTCCCCCCTTCCGTTTTCTTCTGGCTTGCTTCTTCGGCCGGTTGTTGGGGAGCATCGGAGCTACACTGGTGGGCGCTGGCGTTTGGCAGATCCAGATCCCAATCTGGGGGTGGGCTTTGATCGGGGCAGTGGTGGTGTTTCTCTTGATCCTGGCCGCCCGCTACCGGCATCCCTTGCGACGATGGGTGCTGCGATTGATGATGGGTGGAACTCCTGCTGCCAGCTTACCCAGCGGCGTAGCAGGACAGCCGGCAGTGCAGGATCTTCCCTTGCGAGCCGTTGAAAAGAAGGGACTTGTACAGGAGCGCCGATCCGTTCTACACTCTCACTCATTCCAAAGGCATCGAAAGCGAGGCACTGTAATGAAAACATTTTGGGAAATTGTTGGGATTATTTTTACGATCATCGCTCTGGCCGGATTCATTGTAACAGCCATCTACCTAATTCAGAATTATGAGGCTGCAGGCGGTTTCCAGGGCTTGTTGCAGAATTTGGCCGTACCCGCCACCTTATTGGGTGGGGTAGCCGTACTGTGGGCCATCCGCTACCAGGTAGGGGAGCGCAAAGTTTACGAAAAAGAAGGGGTTGTCATTGCGGAAAGCCTGCCTACCGCTTGGTCAAGTGATCAGGCTGTCGATGAGCCGGCTAAGATCGAAAGCAAAGAAGTGATAAAAGAGTCCTACCGCGAACTCCGTGCTGAAGAGGGTGGAGAGGTTGTTCGCGAGTCGGAGGAGAACATCATTTCCCGCGTGCAGTAGAAGGGTAAGTAAAAATAGCTTGTTCTAGCTAAAAGAAGAGGAGTGCCAGGTTTACCAGGCACTCCTTGCTTTTTTTTGTACCAAGGGCCTATTTCTTCTTGGTCTTGGGGTTCTTTTTCTCTTTTGGGGCGGGTTTTTTGCCTGGCATTGGAGAACCTCCTTTCCCTTGCCTTGTCGTTATCAGAGATCAGGAACCAGCCTTTTCAGGCAGTCCCAGTTCTCTTCGGCTTTTCGTTCCAACTGTTCCACCTGCTTAGCCACGTCTTCTCGTATTTTGGCACGATTCTCCCAGACTTGAGCGATTTTCCCGAAAAAGACGGTCTCGGTCAAGTCCGCAAAAGTCAAGGCCTCAAACCCGAAGAGACGTGCGAAGGCGGTTACCTTGGGATCGTAGGCCAAAGGAAGGAAAGGCGTCCGTGCTTTGGCAGCGAAGATCAAGGAATGAAGGCGCATTCCCACAACTAGTTGGGCGCGCGAGAAGAGGCTGATCAGATCCGGAGGCAGGAGAGGAGCGGGGATGAAGACACTGCCGGGGACTGCTTCGTGCAAGGCGCGAGCCAGCGGGAGATCGAAGGAGGTTTGAAAGGGGAGGAAAAGAGCGCGAGCTCCCAGATCCCGGCTTGTGCGGCGAGCCAAGGTGACGAAGAGGTCCAGCGGGAATGGCTGGTTCTTCAGCCGGCGCAGACAGAAAATAAGGAACGGCTCGTTTTCCAAGCCCAAACCGGCCAGCAACTCCCCCTCGCGTTCAGAAGAGGAGCGATCCAGCAAGAGGGCCAGGTCGGCAGTAATCACAACCGGTGGAGTGGTCACTCCCAAGTCAACCAGTTCTTGGGCTGAAGCCTCGTCACGCACGGTGATCAGGTTGACCCGCTCCAGCGTCTGGGCGGTCAGGCGACGACCCAAGGGGGTGCGAATGGGGCCAATGCTCTGGGCCAGCAAGACGGTCTGGCGAGGTTTTCGACAGCCCAATCGAATGATGCTGAGGTAGTAGAGAAGGCTTCGTGAGGATGTAACATCTTGCAACAAGCCCCCGCCGCCCGAGATCAGCAGGTCGGCGCCGGCGAGGGTCTGGACGATGGAGAGCGGGTTTAGACGGCTGATGGAATGCACCCCGTGTTCTCGGGAGGTATGTTGGGGATGAGCCGAGATTACCGTGATTCTGGCATTGCGCGAACGCCGCAACAGCTTCAACAAGGCGGAAAGAATGGCTTCATCGCCAGTGTTGCCGAAGCCGTAGTAACCGGAGATTAGAATGCGCTTCGGCGCAGGCTTTTCCACCAGACCATCCCGAAAAAAGGTAAAGCTTGACATAGGCGACCCAGCCTTCGTGGCTCCGCGGCAAGACGATAGGCCCATTCTAAAGAGGCGGACCTCATCCAAGCAGGCGCTCTACGTTTAATGCCGGCCCACACCTCCATCGCTCCGCCGATCCCAACGGCCACGCCAAAAGAGCCCAGAGGCAGCCTGGAGATCAACTGCTCCTGTTTTCCGGCGCCCATCCCCACCAGGAGGAGAGCGGGTTTCTCCAACTGAATCCGGGACAACAAAGACTCCTCCTCGATGGGTGTGAGGTAGCCAGGAGCTGTCCCGGTTACCTGGAGTGAAGGGCACTGTTTCTGCCAGTATCTCGCAGCAGCAGCAGCTATCCCATTTTTCCCCCCAACGAAAAAAGCCGGTTGGTTCCTGGCGGCGCATTCCCTTATCAAGCTGGCAGCCAATTCGATGCCCGGTTGGCGCTTTAGTGAGAGGCGATGCAGGCGCTGGACTGCCCAGACGATCCCGAATCCGTCCGGAACGACCAGTGCAGCTTGTTCGATCCCACGGCAAAGGTCTGGGTCCCTCCTGGCTTGCAGCACGATTTCCGGATTAATGGTGACGATCAAACGCCCCCGGCGCTCAGTGAGCCAACCTCGCGCAGTCTCCTCAACCTCTTCCGGACTGGCGACGCAGACCGGGAAGTTGAGAACAGCAACGGAATCCAACAAGGAGTCCTTTCCGGGGACTAATGCAGCCTCGGGAGAACCCTGCGCCTGGCTCGAGGGCAGGTTTCGATCGGATAGGCTGCTGCAGGCAGTCAAGCTCGGGCGTACCATTCCATGAGCTTGCCCAAAGCCTCTACTACCGAGTCTTGGTCTTCATTGCTCATCCGAGCGAAGAGCGGCAGGGAAATCAGGCGATGGAAAGCTCCTTCCGCCACTGGGAAATCAGACGGGCGGCAACCGAACCGGTCTCGATAGTAGGGCATGCGATGAAGTGGTATGAAATGCACGGAAACGCCGATGTTCTCTTGGATGAGCGCCTCAATCATCTCCTCGCGGGTGCAGGTGAGTTCTTCCAGTTTGAGCTGAACCGGGAAGAGGTGCCAGGCGTTGCGACCCTCTTCATAAGAAGGCGGCAGTTCCAGAGGAAAGCCGGCCAGCAGCAGGCGGTATCGCGCTACCAGGGACTCACGGCGGGTTTGGAAATACTCCGCTTTCTGCAACTGAGCCAAACCGATGGCCGAGGCGATGTCGGTCAGGTTGTACTTGAAGCCGGGCTCGACGACTTCGTAGTTCCAGGAACCACCCTTTTGGTAGCGGTCCCAGGCGTCCCGGTTGATGCCATGGAGGCGCCAGATGCGCATCCGCTGCGCCAGTTCTTCGTCGGCGGTGGTATTCATACCGCCCTCTCCGGTGGTAATGCACTTGGTTGGGTAGAAACTGAAGCATGCCACCTGGGAAGGCAGGCTGCCGATCATCCGGCCGCCGTAGGTGGCGCCGAAAGCATGGGCGGCATCCTCCACCACTGCCAGATGAGAAGATTGGGCCAGCGCCAGGATGCGCTCCATTTGACAAGGTCTTCCTCCGAAATGAACCGGGATGATGGCTTTGGTGCGGGAGGTTATCTTACGCTCGATCTCCTTCGGGTCGATGTTCAGCGTTCGAGGGTCGATATCAGCCAAGACTGGGGTAGCTCCTTGCTGGCAGATCACGTTTGCGGTCGCAGCAAAGGTCCAGTCAGAGGTGATTACCTCATCCCCAGGCCCGATTCCCAAAGCGGCCAAGGCGGTGTGCAGTCCTCCTGTGCAACTATTGAAAGCCAGCGCTTGTGGCGATCCGACATAGCGGGCAAAAGCCTCCTCAAACTGGAAGGTTTTTTGGCTGGTGGTCAGCCAATCAGAGCGCAATACAGCGCTGACCTCAGACACCTCCTCTTCCCCCAACCAGGGAGCGGAAAAAGGCAGAAAAGTGTCCCGTACAGCGCTTCCTCCGGCGATCTTCGGTCTCCTCATCTCTTCTTTCCTTTCAAACTTTGTTCCAATTGTTTGTTAGTGAGGGTTTTCTCCAGCACCATCGCCAGTTCTTTGGCCAGTGACCGCCCATTGAAGCGAGACAGATTGGCAGGCTCGATAAAATCCGGCAGTTCACCGGCTTGATAAGCCAGGAAGAGGCGTTCGATGGCTTTGCTGATGGCTTCTTCACTGGTCGGATTGACCAGGAAAGCAACTCCCGCCTCTTTCAAAAGGTCGCGCAACAGCCCATCTGGCGCTAATCCCAGAATCGGCTTGCAAGCAGCCAGGTATTCGAAGGCCTTGGCTGGATAGATTCGTTCCCCACCTCGTTTGGTTCCCAGCACCAAAAGCAGGGCGTGCGAGCGTCGCAGCACATCAATGGCCCGCTCATGCGACAAGAAACCAAGGAACTGTACTATCTCTAAGAGACCGAGTGCTTCCACCAACGGGCGCACCCGAGATTCGAAGGGGCCCACGAAAAGGATCTGGATGGATCGTGCCGCTTCCGGACGCCGGTCCAATAACTGGCGCAAGCCAAGGAGAAAAAACAGCGGTGTCTGCGGGCCGTAAAAATCCCCCACGTAGGAGATGGTGAAACACGGGTATGGCTCTGGCATCGGTTCCGGAAAGTCGGCTGGGTCGAAGCCATTGGTAATGACAGCAAACTTGTCACGTTGCAGCGAGGGGTAACGTTGCCAGAAGTCCTCACGGAAGCCTTCGCTGCAGGTCAAGACGCAGTCGCAGCGCTCCACCACAATCCGTTCCAACCAAGCCTGAGCTTTCTGATGCAGCTCGGTCGGGAAAAATTGAAATGTATTGGAAGACCAGGGATCGCGAAAGTCGGCAATCCAGGGCAAGCCGGTGCGCCGAGCCAGACGCAAGGCCACTAGATGAGCGGTGTAGGGAGCGGAAGTGGAGACGATGCAGTCGAAGGACGCCTTATGCAGGATTCCTAATCCATCCCGCGTGGCCTCCGGGATCCACCCGATGCGGTCGTCTGGGATGAACAGCCAAGCGCGCAACTTGGCTCTCAAGGAGAGAGGCAGCTCACGGAACTCCTCGCGCAAAGCCCTTACATTGAGGGTTCCCTTCTCGTTGATGGGCAACTGTTCTTGTAATGATGGTTCTTTCCGCGAAGAGAGGATCGCGTTGGCCAGGCGGTTGGGCTCCAGCACAGTGGAGCGTATGACGCGTTCCTCTGGCGGTTCCGCGGGAATTGAGTCAGATGAAGAGAAGAACTCATTGGGCTCAGCGGCCAGTACGCTCGCCTCCCAGCCTTGTTCGGGCAGGTATTTGGCGAAGCGCACAACGCGTTGCCCTCCTACTCCACCGATCGGAGGGTAGTAGTAGGAGACGAAAAGAACGCGCTTCACACCCGTTCCATGGTAGGGATGAGGGTCCGAAAAATCTTTTCGATTCGTTCCCGGTCAATTTTTCCAGTAGCTGCCTCTAAAAGGTCGCGAAGATCTTTTTCCAATGTTTCCCAGGGCATCGAGGTTGGTTTCCTAATCATCCGGATCCGTTCACGCCCGGTTTCTTCCCACTCCTCCTCAGCCTCGAAGAGCTCTTCAGTCAGCTTCTCTCCCGGACGCAATCCACATGTCTCGATTTTAATGTCCCGCCCCGGGGAAAGGCCGGAAAGCTGAATCAGTTCCTCAGCTAACTCGACGATGCGGATCGGCGAACCCATGTCGAGGATGAAGATCTCTCCCCCTTTCCCCAACACAGCAGCTTGGATGATTAGCTGCACAGCCTCCCCAATGGTCATGAAATAGCGTTCCATGCGCGGGTCGGTGATGGTGATGGGACCGCCCCGCTGAATCTGCCGCTGAAAGAGCGGTACCACCGAGTTGGTCGAGCCGAGCACATTTCCGAAACGCACGGTGGTGTAGGGGAGGCCCCAGCAACGGGCCAGAGATGTGGTCAGCATTTCTCCCACTCGTTTGGAGGCGCCATAGGAAGAGGAAGGTCGCACCGCTTTATCGGTGGAAATATTGATGAAACGCTGCACGCCGGCTTCTCGAGAGGCAAGAAGGAGGTTCAGAGTTCCCCCTACGTTGTTCTTCACCGCTTCCTCGGGGTATGCCTCCATGTAGTGGATGTGTTTGTGAGCGGCAGCATGGAAGACCAGAGCCGGCTGCTCGGTGCGGAAGAGGTAAAGAATCTTGGCCTGGTCCTGTATTGAAACGATCACCGGGTTGGCTTCAAGCCGCGGGAAGAGCTCCTTCAGCTCCAGTTGGATGCGGTAGAGCGAGTTCTCTCCTTGCCCCAAGAGGAGGATTTGACTCGGTCCGTACTGGGCGATTTGACGCACCAACTCAGCCCCGATGGAACCACCTGCTCCAGTCACAAGCACGGTTTGACGGTAGATGGCAGTGGCCATCTCCTCTAGATTGATCTTCGCCGGGGTTCGGCGCAGAAGGTCTTCCAGCCGAACCTCACGGACCATCTCTACCTTGATGTTGCCATCCAGCAACTCGTACACCCCTGGAACGATGCGAAAGGGAATTCCCACCTCTTTGGACAGTGTGACGTAGCGCCGCACTACTTCTCCAGGTGCGGAAGGAATGGCAATCAAGACCAGCTCAACGCCGCGTGAACGAACTACCTCAACAAAGTTGCCACGATCCCCCAATACCGGTAAACCCCAGGGACGGGCGCTTTCCAAGATGGGGTCGTCATCAATAAAGCCAACTGGGAAGTACCCCAGTTCAGGATGTTTGATGATCTCCCGCATCAGCATTCCCCCAGCTTCTCCGGCGCCCACGATGAGCACGTTCTTCCTACGCTCCTCCATTAGTCAGCACCTCCTCGTAGACTAGGTTGGTCTTCTCCACCATCATTCGCAGGGAGAAGTTCTGCTCCACCCACTGCAGCCCTCGTCTCCCCATGCGCTGTGCTTCCTCGGGGTGGCGGAAAAGATGAAGCAGATTTGAGGCAAAAGCCTTGGCATCGCCGGATGGCGAAAGGAGGCCGGTAACGCCATCCTTGACTACTTCCGGAACCCCGCCGACACGGGTCGCAACAACTGGCTTTTGAAGGCACATAGCCTCCAACAGAGTCACCGGCAACCCCTCCGAGATCGAGCTGAGAACGATTACATCAAGAGCCTCGACCACATTCAGAGGATCCTTACGGAAGCCGGGAAAAAGGATGGCGCCTCCCAGACGGCGATCCTCCACCGCTTTCTTCAGCGGGTCAAGAAAAGGACCATCTCCAATAAAAAGAACCTTCGCCTCGGGCATCTCTTGGGCTATGATCCCGGCAGCGTCCAGCAGAAGGAAGGGATTCTTCACTTGCACCAGGCGAGCCAGCATCCCGGCAGCCGGAGCGTGGGCGGGGATCTCCAGTTCGCGACGCATCTCCTCGCTAGTTCGGGATGGGCGGGTCGAGGCGATGTCGATCGAACAGTGGACCACACGAAAGCGCTCCGCTGGAGCGACGCCGGACTCTACCAGGCGTTCCTTCAAGCCTTCCGAGACAGCGATCAAGCGGTGAGCCCAAGGCGTGGTCCAGCGGTCGATAGGGGGGTAGAACCAGCGCTTGAGGGGATTCTTGTAATCTTCTTTGGGGTAAGAATAGATTGTAGTGACGATCTTTGCTGAGGTGACATGAGCGGCCAGGCGGCCGATAAAATTGGCCCGCACCCCATGCGTATGCACAACCTGGAAATTGCCACTGGAGATCAATCGGCGCAAGAGCCGTACAACGCGGAAATCAAAGATATTGGCCATCGGTAAAACGGAGAGGGGAATGCCCTTTTGGCGAGCTTCTTGAGATAGTTCCCCTTCCAAGAAACAGACAATACGCACCTCGTGATTCTGCCGGCGCTGTTCCCGGCAGAGTTCCAGGAACTGGTGCTTGGAGCCGGCGATCTCCCCGCCGCCGATCACTTGCAAGACTTTACGCATGACCGCTCTCTTCGCGTCGGAGCTCAGGCTGCGGTGAGCTTCCCTGCTGCGAAATGCTTCCTTGTCTGCCTTTCACCAGTAAGGGAAGGGCCAACAGCAATCCCGTTAAGAACCAGAAAGACACAGCCAGAGAGGGTTCCTCCCACAGATTCTCTGTGAACATATGCACGATGAAACCAATCAACCCGGCCTGGATCGCCCAAGCCAGATTTTTCTGGCTGCGCTCAATCAAAACCCGTGTACGCCGGATTCCTTCCCACAAGATGCTGAGCAAGAGCAGCAGAAAAAGCCCCAATCCTCCATACCCCGTCTCGGCAAGGGTTTTAAGGTAGTAGTTGTCAGCGTAGACGCCCGGCCAATAGCCGGCACGATAGGCGACCGCCCCCCCGAAAGTGCCTGGCCCGCTTCCCCACAGCGGGTTGGAGGCAGCGATCTCCAAGGCGATGTCCCAGCGGTAGAGGCGTCCGGTAGAGGCGCTCTTGCTCCAGTATTCTCCGGAGATCAAAGAAGAGAAACGAGTGGCAAACTGAGGCATGAGCGGCAAGAGAAGGGCGGCGATTAAGAGCACGGCCAATACTCGCCGGTCGTGGAAGATGCCCAAAAAGAGCAGGGCGATGCCCAGTGCCAGCCAGGCCCCCCGCGTCAGGGTGAAGAAGATGGCCAGCAAAGCCAAGACAAAGGCCAGGAAGAAGAGCAGTTTAGCCGGCCACTTCCGTTCGTCCAGAAACAGCACCAAGAAGAGAGGAATGAAGAGAACCAGATAGCCGGAAAGGGCATTAGGGCTGGAGAAGATGGAAAAGGCGCGGGAGGCGATGTCTTGTTCAAAATCCCGGTCCACCCAACCGGCTTTCACCGGAACTTGGGTAACATATTGGTAGATGCCAAAGAGGGAAATGGCGATCAGCACGATCGCCAGCACCACCAGCAGACGGCGCAAGCTTTCCTGGCTGCGAATGGCATTGAGAGTGGCTAGAAAGAAGAGGGATGTTTGCAGGATGGCTCGCAGACCTTCGAAGCCCACCGAGAAAGAGACAGAGTTGAAGGAAAGGGAGAGGGTAGTCCAAAGCAAAAGAAGGAGCAGCGCCAAGCTGACCCAGGTAAAGTAAAAGCGCCGTTGTGGGTCGCGAGCCAGGCGCAGCAGGATGGCCAAAAGAATCAAGCCCAACAAAGCAAATGACCAGATCTTGCCGACTAGGGGCGGCAGCGAACCGCGGATGCCGTAGTCCAGCAGGGCATAAGCTGCTACGGCGTAGAGTCCTGCCTCCGGCCTGGCCAAAGTCCAAAGAGCGAACGCCGCCACCGCTGAGAGACCGAGAACCGGGATTGGACCCCAGAAAAAGGAAGAAAGGCCAAGCCAACCCCCCAGCGCGATGTAGAAGAAGGAATGGCGGCTCTCCTGAAAGGGTCGAGGGAAAAATCGTTGCCACAGTGAGCCGCGCCAGACCCCAGCCGGCGCCAACAATCCAACGAGGCTGAGGAGGAAAAGAGCGAGGGCGGAAATGGACATCGAGAGACCGCGCAGCTCCCCGCTGAAGAAATTCAAAGCGAAGAAGAGCGTGATGAAGCCGAAGACAGCCGCGGAAAGACTGGCCAAGGGAGCTTGTTTGGCGTCCTGAGCTGCAGCTCGCCAAATAATAGCTATTGTGGAGGGCCGAAGGCGTTCAGCGAAAAAGGAGGCGCAGGATTGGATCCATCGGGACCAAGTGGATCGAAGAGAAGATGAGGCCCGTTTCGAACCCGCTCCATCGGCTGGCGGCAGGTGATACGGCACGAATACCCGGTCGAGGAAACTTCCCCCCAAAACAACCGCCGTTGCATGAGCGGCCCCGCGAAAGAAACGAGATACTGCGCTGGCTTGCCACCATGCTGCCAACGCAGCGGCGCAGGCGCCTCCGAAGACCAGCCCCAGCCGTAAAACAAGGCTGGAGGTGGGATGCGGCTGGCTCATGGTGCGGCTGGTTCGTTGCTTCCGTCGGACGTTTGGTTGTTTGCGGCGTCCGGCGGGAGCAGGCTGCTCTCATCAGTTGGCGCCGTGTCGCTGTTGCCATCCTCGCCGGCTGCCGGTTCTTCCCCGCTGGGAGTAGTGGTGAGAGGTTCTGGGGGGTGTTCCCATGTCGAGATAATATCCTCCAACCCCGCCTCGTCGACGATCCAATAGCTGATCTCATCCAGCAAGGTCGCTTCCCCTGGGACCATCTTCATCT
>JBAXQG010000006.1:0-23945 GCA_037131855.1 bacterium | reverse complement strand
AATCGATGAGCGGTCTTCTTTGGGCATTGCCGGTTTCGTTTTTGGCAACGCTCCTTTTAACCCCTGTCTTTCGTTGGGTCGCGGTACGGTTGAAAATCCAATACAATCCCACCGCCTTCTCCGTGAACCGCGCTCCAGTGCCCCTTCTCGGCGGGCTCGCCATCTTTGGCGGTTTCAGCATCCCTATCCTTATCGCCGACAACCTCTCCAGGCAGGGGATCGGGATCCTCGTGGGTGCTGTTTTGGTGCTCATCTTGGGTTTGATCGATGACCGCTGGAAAATTTCCTCTCGCCTTCAACTTCTAGGCATTCTCGTCGCTGCAAGCGTAGCCGTGGCATTTGGGGTTCGCATCCAGTTCTTCTCCAACCCATTCGGCAGCGACATGCTCCTCTTGGCCGCTGCAGCGGTTCCGGTTACTGTTCTGTGGATTGCCGGCCTCACTTCCTCGATCAAAGTGATGGACGGGTTGGATGGACTAGCTGCGGGAATTTGCGCCATCTCTGCACTGACCTTGGCGGCAGTGGCTTGGCAGACCGGCTTGCTTAACTACGGATCCCCCACTTCGGTGCTCGCCATGTTAGCCTTGGCCGGCGCCTGTCTGGGTTTTCTACCCTATAACTTTCACCCGGCAAAGATTTTCATGGGAGAAGCGGGGATCATGTTCCTCGGATTTGTCCTCTCCTGTATTTCGGTAGAAGGACTGCTGAAGCGCTCTTTCCTCGTAGCGATCAGCATCCCGATCCTCTCGGTCGGTTTACCTCTGATCAATACTCTCTTCGCGGTCCTGCGCCGGCGGATCCGAGGAAAGGACATCCTCTCGGCGGATCGAGAACATATCCACGACCAATTATTGCACCGCGGCATTTCACACCGCACTGTAGTCTTGCTGTTATACGCGATCAGTATCGCCCTAGGCATCGTCGCTTACTTCATGGTTCAAGTGGATGCATTGGTGGCTTTGTTGATCTGGGTAGCGCTGATCGTGATCCTATTCTTGGGGGCATGGAAAATTGACCTTCTTAATCGAGGACGTAAGAAACAAGATTAGGGATGGGGGAGTGCGCCTCCCCCATCACATCGCCATCCTTCTGGACGGGAATGGGCGTTGGGCGTTGAGTCGTGGACTGACCAGGCCCCAAGGGCACCGAGCCGGAGGGGAGACGGCCAAGCGTTGCACACGAAATTGCCATGCCCTGGGAATTCAGGCTCTTACTCTCTTCGGTTTCTCCACCGAGAACTGGAATCGTCCCATGGAGGAAGTGCAGGCACTGATCGCCTTGCTGGAGGAGTACCTGTACGACATCGCCTGGGAGTTGGCCGAGAACAACGTTCAGTTGCGTTTAAGCGGCCGCATATCCGAAATGCCTTCCCGCATCCATCGGGCTATCGACTTTGCCCGCCAAAAAACCGCTCAATGTACCGGCATGGTCCTTAACCTGGCCATTAACTATGGGGCGAAAGCGGAAATGGTGGATGCCGCCAACGCGGCCTTAGGCGGCCGAGAAAAAGGCACGAACGCTTTCCATCTTGACCAGGCAGGATTTCATCGTTTCCTCTACGCTCCTGACCTCTCTTTCCCTGACCTGCTCATTCGTACCTCAGGGGAACAGCGGGTCAGCAACTTTCTCCTTTGGCAGATTGAAACAGCGTACTACCACATCACCCCAACCCTTTGGCCTGACTTCGACTTACAGGAGCTTTGGCAGGCGATCCTCGCCTTTCAGCGTCAAGACTTGCAGCCTTCGCGAGAATGTCAACCAGGCATAGAGGAATAAGGGGACCAAGAGAAGCAAGGCGCGCAATCCCAGAAAAGTGAGTTGCAGGGGGAATAGTTGGCGAGTTGGCAGGGAAATCGATTCTACGATATCAACCGCCGTTCCACTGTCCATCACCTCTAAACCATAGCTCTCCAGCAACAAGGGGAGGTTTTCGCGCGGAGAACCGAGCGGCAAGGAGAATGGAGAATCGCTGGGAAGGCTCTCACTATTGCTAAATATAGTCAAAGGAGCGTCCTCTGCTGTGGCCAGGAAGGTCGATCGCCGGAATTCAGAAAGAGTTCCGCTGCTTTCCAACAACAATCGGTTGTCCTCGCCAACGGGGTAAAATAGGGGCCAAATCAAAGACAAGAGGATCAGTGCAAGAAATATGCCCGCCCACAACGGTCGGGCTTGGCGGTAATAGAAGTAGAGAAAACCAAGGGCAGTCAGGACCAGGATTAGCCCCCAAGGCCACATTGACGCGAGAAACGCCCGCCAAGCCAAGACTGGCCAGCTTGCCTCTTCCAAGATGGAAGGCGAGCTGGGGGCAATGATCAGCAGGTCTGAGCCGATCGGCATTACATCAGGCCCTTGGACCGCTTCCTGGAAAATGACCACCCGCTCTACGGCAGGAAGAATTATTTTCGTTTCTTGGTCTCCCTGGGTTTGCAGAAAGATCCCGTCGGCGTACTGCTGGGCATCCGGAAAACGAGGCGTGAGGACTGCGATTTGCTCGGGGGCAGCAAAGACCAGTGTCACCGAATTGTACTGAACTCCTCCGCTTCCCATTCCTGCAGGCGAGGTAAAGCCTTCAGCGGTCGGTTCGGGGATCGGGGATGCCTTAGGCGCGAGGGGCGCTTCTAGGGGAAGCGGACTGCCGGCGCTGGTCGCATCGAAGGAGGAAACGAACTGCCGCATTTCATTGCGCTGGGACTCTCCAGTTCCAGGAAGAGGGGGAAACATGGGCACAACCAGCAGCAACAGCAAGAAAGCGGCTGCCAAAGAGAAAGCCAGGTTCCAGGAAAAGCGGCTTTTTTGCGAGTGTTGGGCTTTCAAGACTATCATCCGCTGGTGGATGCGGCCAGCGGTCATCGGTGAGAACTCGGAATCTTTGTCTGTTCCTAGGTACACACTGCGCAAGTTGCTCCAGAGCGCTTCCTCGGGAAGAGCAGAGCGCTTCCGTCGAGGTTCTCCTTCAGTACGATGGGTCTGGCTCTTGTCAACTGGCATTTTCGTCACCTTACTTGCTTTGACGGGACAGCAAGGCTCGCAGTTCCGGATCTTTGGCCAACACTTGTTGGGCTTGCTTCTTGGCACGGTGCAGCCGTGATTTAATGGTCCCTTCA
Organism: bacterium; assembly: GCA_037131855.1. GTDB lineage: Bacteria > Caldisericota > JANLFM01 > JANLFM01 > JANLFM01 > JAPLHV01. The sequence continues at coordinate 20,841 of JBAXQG010000006.1, read as the reverse complement.
CTGCACCGCATCACTTCAGCGATTCGCTCGTAGGGAAGTTCCTGCAGTTCCCGCAACGTAAGAACCAGACGAGAGATAGGCGGAAGGCGTTCGAGAAGCGTCTGCAAAGCCTTCTGCTCTTCTTTCTTTTCGATCTGCTGGAGTGCGCTGGGAAAAGAAGAGGGGAACTGTAACACCGGCGATCCATCCTCCATTTCCAATGGCTGGGTGGGGCGCCTGCGCCGCAACAAGTCCAAACAGACATTGGTGGCGATTCGGTAGAGCCATGTGGTGAACTGAGAGTCTCCACGGAAAGATGTGAACCGATGGAAAGCTCGGTACAGCGTCTCGGAAACCGCTTCTTCGGCATCGTCTCGGTGTAGCAACAAACGATAGCAGACGCCGTAGAGGAATTCCGTTTGCCCCTCCAATAGCTGACCGATGGCTTCTTGCTCTCCTCTCAGGGCTCTGCGCAAGAGAGCTTCGTTCCCTTTTGTCTCAGTCTGGATCTCGCTTGACATGTTCTCGTTCATGGATATACTGAAGCCTCTTGCCGAAGTGGCGGAACTGGCAGACGCACGGGTCTCAAAAACCCGCGAGGCAATCCCTCATGTGGGTTCGACTCCCACCTTCGGCACCATTCAATACTAGCCGATCATCGTCCCCTTTTCATCCCCCGATGAGCAGAATCCCGCCGGAGCCCTTCCTTTTTCCGCAATACCGCAGAAAATCGCAGGCAGCATGAACCAGGATCTCTGGAAATTGTCGCTTCCCGCGGCACGGTCCTTTAGTTGCGGGTACAATCGAATCACTGATTCCGACAAACCTATGAGGAGGTTGCCATGAGCAACGATCGAAACGAGTTCCGCATTTCCCGACGAGCCCGGATACGATACGGCTTCGAGGAAGATCTCTACGGCCAAACCGGAAAAATCGTTGCCGACACTTCCTTGGCAGCGCGACGCCTTGCCCGTCGCATGGATGAAGTGCGCAATGCCAAGCTCTTCCCGGAACGGTCGGTGCGAGCCGGGGAAGTGAACGCCTTCGGCCTCCTGGCAGGAATCATGCACGCCGTGATCCGTCTCTATTGCCGGTCTACAGCCCCCGATCCCCTTTTAGCGGCCCTCAACAGCCTCAAAGACAGCCTCGGGAAAGAGAGCGTAGACCTCCTCTTTCTGCGCTACCAAGCGGAGTTTACTCCTGTCATCCGCCCGCCCTCTCAATCCCGGACCTTGGTTGACCTGCCTGATCAGGGGGATCCGGAAATCACTTTGGAAGAACTGATCCTGCTTTGGTTGGATAACGCTAACCCGGCCTTAGCGCCTTTCCACGACCTTTTTGAAGCCAATGAACTCCAGGCGACTGTCTACGACCAGGCCATCCCTGCCTTGCAGGCGATCTTCCAGCGCCTCCCCCCTTTTGGCCCGGAGCAGCAGGATTTGCTTACCATGCTGCGCTCGCCGGCTGTCGCTTCTCCCCGCTCACTGGGCGGCCAGTTAGAGTACATCCGCCGCCACTGGGGTTCCTTGCTGGGCAAGTCCCTCTATCGTCTGCTCAGTGGCCTGGATCTGCTGGCCGAAGAGGATCGGGCCCTGGCTCTATCTTTGGGAGGATCCGGCGGTGCTATGGGAGGCGGCGCCGGGCCGGGCCGCCCCCCCGATTACTCGCTTCTTCAGGGCGAAGCGGAAGCATTCAGTCCGGACGGGCAGTGGATGCCTCGTTTGGTGCTGCTGTCCAAGAATGCCTATGTCTGGTTGGAGCAACTTTCCCGCAAATATGGGCGGCTGATCTCTCGTCTGGATGAGATCCCGGATGAGGAGCTGGGGCTCCTCGCCCGCCGAGGTTTCACCGGCCTTTGGCTGATCGGCGTCTGGGAGCGAAGTCCCGCCTCGGCAGAAATCAAGCGGCTCTGCGGCAACCCGGGGGCGGCTGCGTCCGCCTATTCCCTCTACGATTACACAATCGCCCAGCGAATCGGCGGAGAGGCTGCTTTGGCCGGCTTGCGGCAACGCGCCTCGGCTTATGGAATTCGCCTGGCCAGCGATATGGTGCCAAATCACATGGGGATCGATTCCCGCTGGGTGATGGAATCCCCTCATTATTTCCTCAGCCTGCCGGAGTGCCCTTATTCTGCCTATTCCTTCCAGGGTCCCGACCTTTCCCGCGACTCACGTGTGGCCATCTACCTGGAAGATCACTACTACAGCCGCCAGGACGCCGCCGTGGTGTTCCTTCGAACGGACCGGGGAACTGGAGATCGCCGCTACTTCTACCATGGCAATGACGGCACCAACATGCCCTGGAACGACACCGCCCAACTCGACTACACCAATCCCGAAACGAGGGAAGCGGTCATCCAGGCTATCCTGGCAGTGGCCAAAAAGTTCCCTGTGATCCGCTTCGACGCAGCCATGACCCTGGCCCGCAAACACTTTCAACGCCTGTGGTTCCCGGAGCCCGGAAGCGGCGGGGGGATTCCCTCTCGCTGGGAGCACGGGCTAACCAAAGCCCAATTTGACCGGCTGATGCCAGGTGAATTCTGGAGAGAAGTGGTCGACCGGGTCAGCCGCGAGGCTCCGGACACCTTGCTCCTGGCCGAGGCTTTTTGGTTGATGGAGGGGTATTTCGTTCGCACCCTGGGGATGCACCGTGTGTACAACAGCGCCTTTATGCACATGCTCCGGGACGAAGACAATGCCGGCTATCGAAGGGTTATGAAGGAAACCCTGGCCTTTGATCCTGAAGTCTTGAGGCGCTTCGTCAACTTTCTCAGCAATCCGGACGAACGCACCGCTGTCGACCAGTTTGGCAAGGGAGATAAGTACCTGGGCGCATGCACTTTGCTTGCCACTCTTCCCGGCCTGCCGATGTTCGGCCACGGCCAGGTAGAGGGTTTCGAGGAGAAGTATGGGATGGAGTATGAGCGGCCTATGCGCCAGGAGGAGGGAGATCCTTCGTTGGTAGCTGCACACGAGCGAGAGATCTTTCCTTTGCTTCACCGACGCTCGCTCTTCGCCGGTGTGGAACACTTTCTTCTCTACGATTTCCGGACACCCGGAGGGGAAAACGATGAGAATGTCTTCGCCTACTCCAACGGGGATGAGAAAAATAAAGTGCTGGTCATCTATCACAACCGCTTTGCCGCCACGCGCGGGGTAGTCCGCGATTCCGCTCCTTTCCTGAAACGCGACCCGGAAGGAAACCGCAGTCTGCACACAACTTCACTAGCAGCTTGGCTTGGCTTAGATGAGGATCCTGACAGCTACTGTCTCTTCCGTGACGCCACCCAAGGCTTCGAGTATATCCTTCCCTGTCCTCTGCTCTGGAAGGAAGGGCTGCCACTGGAATTGGAAGCGTATCAGCGACACATTTTTCTAGACTTCCGCCAAGTGCGGGGTGGAACTAACTTCCTTTACCGCGAACTCGCCGCAAACCTAGCGGGACGAGGCGTCCCCAGTTTGGAGGATGCGATCGCCGAACTGCTGAGGAAACCACTCCAACACTCTCTGCGCAATCTCCTTGAGGCACATCTGATGCGTCGCCTGCTGGCGCATCAAGAAGAAGAGGATGCAATCTTCAGTGATCTGGAAAGTAAGTTGGCGAGATTCCTCTCGGAAGTCGCTTCTGCGGCAGAGATCCAAACCGACCTTTCCCCCTTGATTGGGCAAGTATGGCACGAAATTCATCAGATCCGTCTCCTACCATCCCTGACGCAGGCACTCTTGGCCCAAGCAATCCCAGGCGCCGAGCTGTTGCCAAGCCAAGAAGAATGGCCCCGACGGGGGGCGATCCTCCTGGCTTGCGCCCTGCTGCGCCCTTTGGGCAACCTCTCTACGATCGAGCAGGCGGCAAATCTAGGCCGGGATCGTTTGGAAGCTTGGCGGTTGTCCGGCAGCCTGGAGGAAGCACTAGTACACCTTGGTTTCCCGAAGCAAGACGCAGCCCTCGGGTCAGCTATCGTCCGTATGGAGCTCAGCCTGCGCTTTACACTTTGCACTCACCAGCCTGATGCAGGCCTCGCGGCCAAAGAAGCCGTACATCAACTGTTTGCCGATGGGGAAGCCCGCCGCTGGCTGGGGGTCCACCGCTGGAACGGAATTCTCTGGTTTTCTCGGGAAGCTTTCGACGAAGCTATGCGCTGGTTGCTCGCCTCGGCCTTGGTATCCACTCTGGAAAGATACCAGGACGAGGAGAAAGGGGGGGCGGCAATCGGCTTGGCGTTTGCTGACATCAAGGAATGGTTGGAAATTGCAACTTGGTTACGATCGGCTGCAGAGAATTCTGGCTACCAGGTGGAGAAGTTGCTGGAAATCCTGCAAAATCCTCAATCGCCGATCGGACTCCTGTCCGACCCGGCATTTGAGGGAAGTGAGATCTCGCCGCTGGAGGAGATCTCCTCATCGTCATAAGCGACGAATAGTAGGGAAACAGGATTGATAGGGTGAAACGTAAGTCATTGCAGAAGATGACTCGCATCGTGACTTCCAGCACATGGCGAGAACGCTCCAATGCCCTACGATGTGACAAACGGACAAAGAAAGGAAACGAAACTTGGCAGCCCAACCTCCTCGCAAGCTGAACCGTTCACGCAGCAATCGTGTGATTGCCGGTGTCTGTGGCGGGCTCGGTGAATTTTTCGGCATCGATCCAGTAGTCGTCCGCCTGATCTGGGTGGCAGCCTTCTTCCTGGGTGGCGCCGGCTTGCTGGCTTACATCATCTGCGCTCTGGCAATCCCTGAAGCGCCTTTTGGTGCAACCACTCCCCCCCCTACCTACCAAAGTGCCGCTCCTGGCACGGTAGGGATCGTCATCGCCGCTATCCTTATCGGAGCGGGCATCCTCGCTCTCTTCAGCAATATCTTCGGCTGGAGCATTTGGAGTTGGTTCTGGAAACTCCTTCTGCCAATGTTGTTGATCGCGTTCGGCCTATTCCTCATCCTGCGCTTGCGCAAACGATGAAGCAACCAGAGAGTTCATGCCGGTTGCGAAAAGCCACAGCGGATATCGCAGCCGGTTCGTCCCAATCATCAAAAAAGAAAGGAACTTGACTAATGGAGCAGATGAATCAAAACCCAAACCAAGCACCCCCGCCTCCTTCCCCCCAAACTCCACCGCCAGCTCGTCGCATATACCGATCCCGTCGGAATCGCATGATTGGAGGAGTAGCCGGAGGTCTCGCCGACTACTTGGGAATTGATCCCACCTTGGTCCGCCTCATTTGGGCCTTCACTATTTTCTTCGCCGGCTTTGGCTTTTTTGCCTATATCATTGCCTGGATCGTGATCCCGGAAGAACCTACCCGTTAAGGAGATCGTCAGATGAACACCGTTCCAACCCCTCCCCCCAACAGCTCTCAACCTATTTGGGGAACTCAACCGCAAGGTCCAATCCAGAATGGCGGCCAGTCTCCCGAGAGCATTCCGCCCTCTTCAGAACAACCGCACGAGAGCCAACCTCCGCCTACTTGGGGCCAACAAGCATCAGTAAATCAGGTCCCTCCCCCGCCGCCACCGCCGCCAAGCTGGTCTAGCCATGAATCCTGGCAGGCAACCCGCCGCCGCGGCGGAGGTTCCGGCTGGATTTGGGGACTTGGTTTGCTAGCCCTCGGCGTTGTCTTTCTTCTCCAGAATCTCGGCATCTTTACCTTGAACAACTGGTGGGCGATCTTTATCCTGATCCCAGCCGTAGGTTCTTTCGCCACGATGGTGTCCTCAATACAAGAACGCGGCCGCTTTACCTCCGCTGCCGGCGGTTCCTTGATCGGTGGCCTGATGTTGACCTTCGTGGCATTGATTTTTTTCTTTAATTGGGATTGGGGGAAAGTCTGGCCCTTCTTCCTGATCATCATCGGTGTCGGAGCCCTTATTTCGGCCCTTGCCCGCAGATCCTGACGGGTCTGGAAATCTCGTATCGCAACGGCAGGATTTACAGCTCCCCTGGTGCAACAACATCAGCAATGGGGACAGATTTCTAATCTGTCCCCATTGCTGCAAGGGATGCTTAGAGCTTCGCCCCCACCGTGAAGCCTGCCTTCACCGCATGGAAGATTCGACCGGCCTGGAAGGCATCGCCAATGAGGTAGATCTCAGGGGCCGGTTGTTGAGCAAGGCAGTTTTGATAAAGAGAGCGGTTCGAAGTCAACCCTTGGGCGAGGACAACCCAATCGACAGCGATGCTTTTCTCTTCCAACTGCACGCGTAAGGGTTTGGCCAAGGGATTGGGGACATTCTCCGGCAAGAGAGGCGCCCACGTGCAGTAAGGGTCCGGCACACTGGTCGACATATTCTTCAAGAGGACTGCCTTCTTCTCATCTAATCGCACCAATTGGGTGCAGTTCCAAAGCTGTACTCCCATTTTTTCGAGACGGTGCAGAAGATGTCCCCGATTGGCCGTACAAGCGCCGACCATAAAGTGGGGAGCCTCTTCGATTACGGTAACTCGGCAGGACCGCTCGGAAGTCAGGAAATGAGCGCATTCGCAACCCAACATGCCCCCGCCAACGACCAAAACGTGACATCCTTCCATTGCGCAGTCGGGCCGGCGAAGAAGATCGACCGCTTGTAAGGCTGCCGGGGAATCACAACCCGGGAAGCTCGGCGCTATTTGCGCCCCGCCGGTAGCGAAGACCAATACCTCGAATCCGGCCTCTTCCAGGAGAGCCGGAGTCATCTTTAAGCCCAAGTGAATCGCCAAGTTGTGCGTTTGAACGCAAGCGTTCAACTCTCGCCTGAGGAATTCCAAATAGCGGCGCAAATCCGTTTTGATGCGGGGAACGGAAGCCGGAATCATCATCCCGCCAACATCATCGCCTTGTTCCCACAGGGTCACGGCATGCCCTCGCCTCGCCGCGGTAAGGGCGCAAAGGATTCCGGCCGGCCCTGCTCCGACCACCCCGATTTGCTTCGGATGGAAGCTGGGCGCTAGATTCTCGCTTGGGTAGTAATCCTCGAAGCCACTGCGCGGATTGACAGCACACTGGGGATGTCCCCCCTCCAAGAACTCATTCAGACACGCTTCCTGATCGCCGATGCAGGGGCGGATCTCCGCAACTCGCCCTGCGTAAGCTTTTTTCGGCCATTGCGGGTCGGCCAAAAGCGGCCGCGCCAACATCACCATATCGCAATCGCCCCTCCGCATGGCCTCCTCGGCCAGGTCGGGATCCCCCAACTTGCCGACCGCTACCACCGGAACTTCATACCCCGATTGACTTCTCACCCCGATCATGGAGAAATGCTCTTTCACCAGCCGGGCGACAGGCAGGTAACAACCGGCTGGCATCGAGTCCGGCGGATGGGGCAGCCACCAGTTGTCGTACCCGCCCAAATCCACATCAACCATGTCCACGCCGGCGCCCACCAACTCCTCCAAATAGGAGAGGCTTTGGGCGATGGTTCGCTCGTTGCGGAAATGGCGCAGGCTTGGGATCCGCTCCATTCTCTCGCCGTAACTTGCGCGAAGCGCGAGGGAAAGGTCGATCCGATACATGATCGGGTAGAAAGGGCCTGCCCGCCGGCGCACTTCAGTCACCAACTCTACGCCGAAGCGCCGCCAGTCTCGGTATCGGCCCCATGGGCGACGGTTGAAAGCGGTGTTGGTCATTTGCTCCAAGAGATACCCCTCGTGACCGTGCAAATAGACGCCGTCGATCCCCAATGCCTTGGCATCAGCGGCAGCTTGGCCAGTTCGCACGATAATGCGCCGGCACTCGCCATCGCTAAGGGGGCGGCACGGGATTCCCGGCAGATAGAAGTTCGGGTTCCACCAGGAAGAAACGGGCAGTCTCCATTTTTTAACCAAGACCTCTGGAGAACCCACCCGTCCAAGCCCAGGCGTTAGTTGAATAAAGAAGTGAGCACCCCAGGCGTGGAGGCTCTCGGCCAAAGTTCGCCATCCGTCGAGTACCGTGCGTGAACGATCCAGTCGAGGAAAGAGGCTGCGGTCTCCCACTTCAGTAGTGGTCGGGTCGATCCCTTGACTGACGGGGACCAAACCGGAGGTGATTAACCCCACCCCGCCACGAGCCCGCTCCACAAAATAGGCGATCATTCGGGCGGAAGGCCGGCCCATTTCCTCGGCCATGTTGATGTTTCCCATCGGTCCCATCACCAGGCGGTTTTTCAGGGTGAGGCCATTGACCTGAATCGGTGAAAACAGATGGACATAGGGGTGAAGCCAGCCCTTTGGCAACAACTGGCCTTTGGGTCGTTCGGACCATTGATCGCAATGGCTCAATAATGAAACCAGGAACTCCTCCCCCGTCGGCATTTTCTTCTGGTCGAAGGAAGCGTTCCCTTCCTCTTTCCTCATTCTTCTTGGTCCTCGATCATCCAAATCCTTTCCTCAATTAGGTGTAGTGGAGGACAGCCCTTTTTAGACCGATAGATGGAACCTGACTTCGTTTCATCTATCTTGGCGGATGAGTCGTCAACGCCTCCTGTGATTTCGTTGATGAATCAGGGCGTCTCCGAGAATCACGGTGTTTCCGATCACTTTCTGGAATCGGCAAGCTGACTTTCAGCCGAGTGCCTTGGCCGAGTTGGGAATGCACTTCGAGGAACCCTCCCAAGACGGCAGCCCGCTCGCGGATGCCGCTTAAACCGGCTCGATCTCCTGCTGCTGATACTGCTTGAAGATCGAAGCCCAAGCCTTGGTCGATCACTTCCAGGATCACCCTCTTCGAACTGACGACCAGCTCTGTCTTCACCGTTCGCACCTCGGCATGACGCGCCACATTTGTTAACGCTTCCTGCACAATACGGAAGAGAGCAGTTTCCAAGTCAGAAGGCAGCCGCTCTTCCAACCCACGTTGGCTAAAATCGACAGAAATCCGCGTGCGCTCGGTATATCGTTTGCAGAGCCACTTCAGAGCAGGCAGCAATCCCAGGTCATCCAGCATCATCGGGCGCAGATCAAGTGAAATATTTCGCACCCGAGCCAGTAATTCTTTCATCAAACCTTGGATTTGTTCCATGACATCCCGGTCAGGCGAGGAAGAACTGGAAGGCAACTGGTCAATCATTAACTTGAGGGCTGTAAGCGTTTGCCCAAAATCATCATGCAATTCACGAGCGAGGCTTCGACGTTCGCTTTCCTGGGCGTCCACCAAACGGTGCGATAAATTCTGCAGTCGAAGACCATTCTGGCGCAGATCTTCCTCCAGCTCTTTGCGAAGGTTGATCTCAACCTGAAGGGCGCTGTTGGCCAGATTGAGCTCGTTGGTTCGCTCCTCGACTCGCTGTTCGAGTTGGTCCGCAGCGCGCCGCAAGGCTTCCTCAGCCTGGCGCCGCTCAGCGATTTCGTGCTCCAACTGGAGGGTCATGCGCAAGTCTTGGGCCACCATCACGATTCCCAGGTAGTCGCCGGCACGATCCCGCAACCCGGTGATGGCGACCTCCACCGGGATCTCTCCACTCCCTTTGCTGAGGAAGGTAAGCCGTTGCTGGATGTGGTTCCGGCCGGCAGAGAGGCGCATCTGCCTCAACTCTTGGGGGATCAAATGGGATTCCTTGAGGATCAGGGACAGCGGCTGGCCCAGCAGTTCCGCCTCGCGGCAGCCCAGCAGTTCTTCCGTTTTCCGGTTGACCATGGCAATCCGTCCCTGGGTGTCTAACAGAACCAGCAGATCCTTCATCCGCCAGGCGATCTCCTCGGTGGCCAAGGCGGGGGTGAGGACCATCAGGCGATAGCGGGCGATGGCCACCAGCATGCCAAAGATCCAAACCAGCATGATCACCGAGGGAATCCTCATCATCAGGTCGATCCCCATCTGCGGCAGGAGAGATTCGTTGAGGAAACTCAGGAATACTCCCACGGCCAGGGAGATAGCCACCCAGCGAGCCTGCAGCTTCTCCCTCCGCAATGAGGAGCGATGCCCCCAGACGGAGATCATCAAGGCAGACCCGATCAAATAGAGGAGGTAATAGGCGAGGTAGAAGTAGTGCCACCAGGGAGAAAGATCAAAGCTGGAGCCTCCCATCTGGGCGCCCATGGCCAGGTTGGTGGTCTGCAGGAAATCGGCCAGGGAACGGCCAAAGATCAACCAGCCGGGCAGCAAGCAGATCAGGAAAGCCAGCCACAGGGAGAGACGTGAACTTCTTCCGCTCAGCTCCAGGGAAAAAGCTAGCACCAATCCAGGACCGAAACCCCACCCCAAGGAGGTCAAAAGGTAGAACAGGGAGGCAACGGCAGCGTTGTCCTCTATCAGGATTAAGCCGATGGCCAGAGCCCAAATGAAGCTAGCCAGGCAAATCACCAGGAAGATGCGATTCAATCTCGCCTTGCGATCCAAGCGAATGGCGTAGATTCCGATCGCCAGGTAGATAGCCGCAGCAATGAAGTGTAAAAGGACGTAACTGTTTATCATCAGCCCCACCGGCTCATCTTAAATATTTGCCGCTGCAGCATGATGCTTGGTCCTCGTTTGCTCACCAGGCAACCTCCCAAGACTCGCCTCCATTGATAGTGCGCTGATTGTCCCCTGCCAAGGCAAAAAATTGCAGATTTCTTAGCAACTCAGAACGAAAAGAGGAATCCTACTGCTTTCCTTCCACCCATTCTCTCAGGAACGGTTGCCACTGTACCGGTTCGAACTCCAGAAAGCGATACTGAGCTAAGTTCCTGCGGGTATAAACATCCATTGTGAACAGCCGCTGCAGATCCTCAAGCGTAGGGGCTCGGGCGATCACGATACCACCCAGGCGCGGGTTCTGCGGCCCGGAAAAGAGCAACCATCCGCGATCGTAACCAATTTGCAGGAAGGCGCGGTGCTCGGCCACCGCTTCCCCCAGCTCCGCTACCGAGACATTGTAGGTGATCTCAACCAGAAAATGCTTCATCATTGCTTGTTTTCCTCCTTCTGGTGCGAAACTATCGTCACCCGATTCATCAAATCGCGCAAAGACGCTTCCGGGTCTCTTTGGGCGAAAATGGCGGCGCCGACCACCAAAGTGTCCACTCCTCGCTTCACCAGCTCCTCCGTATTGTCTAGGCCTACCCCGCCATCCACCTCCAAGCGCACCGGGAGCCGACGGCCGTCGATCTCCAGGCGAGCCTGTTCGATTTTCTCCCAAACAGTGGGTAGGAAACCTTGTCCGCCAAAACCTGGGTCCACTGACATCAGCAGTAAGAAATCGAAGCTGCCCCAGAGATAACGCAGAGACTCCAAGGGGGTGGCTGGGTTAAGCGCCAGCCCGGCCAGTGCGCCACCGCCACGGATCGTCTGCAGCAGACGGGATGGGTGACGAGTGGATTCCAAGTGTACGCTAATCTCGGTCGCCCCGGCATCCAAGAAACGGGGCACAAAAGATTCTGGGCTCTCCACCATCAAGTGAGCCTCCGAGCGCATGACATAATGACGGTGCAGAGCGCGAACCATTTCGGCGCCGAAAGATAAGTTGGGAACAAAATGACCGTCCATGACATCAATATGCACTTGGTTCACACCGTGCTGTTGGAGCAAAGCCAAAGCTTGGTCGAACCGAAAAAAATCAACCGATAGCAAGGAAGGGGAAATAATCGTCATCACTTTGGCATTATAACAAGGTACAATGCAGTCGAGAAACCGGATCGTTGTAGGACCATTCTAGGATCTTCCAAGGAGGAAGAAATGACCCAGCCGTTAGATGTCACTGAAAGTACCTTCGAACAAGAGGTAATCCAGTCCAAACTCCCAGTTTTAGTCGATTTTTGGGCTCCATGGTGCGGCCCTTGTCGAATGGTCGGCCCAGTCTTGGAAAAAATCGCCACTGACCACGCTGCCAAATTGAAGGTAACCAAAGTCAACGTGGACATGAACCCTGTCCTTGCCCAAAAATTCGGCATCTTCAGCATCCCCAATTTGCTTTATTTCAAAGATGGCAAGCTCGTCAACCAATGGGTCGGCTACCAGCCGGAAAAGGAGATCCTAGCCAAGCTAGGCTTGTGAGATGAATCCTCTTTATCCTCTGATCATCGTCGGCGCCGGTCCGGCCGGTTATACGGCAGGTCTTTACGCTGCTCGAGGAGGCTTGGAAGCGCTGCTGGTCGGCCTCCCCGGAGGTACCGGCATAACGACGGACTGGGTGGAGAATTATCCTGCTCTCCTGGAAGGGATCTCCGGCTTCGATCTGGTAGACCGAATGCGTCAACAAGCGGAGACAGCAGGATTACAGGCAAAAATGGCCGAAGTCAGCCGGATTTCCCTCATCGGGGAGGTCTTCTCCCTAGAAACAGGCGCCGGGCCTTTCACCGCTTCTTCCGTAATTATGGCTACCGGAGCGTTCCCCGCCCTCCTCGGAGTTCCTGGAGAAGTTGAGTTCCGAGGAAAAGGGGTCTCCTACTGTGCGACTTGCGATGGCCCCTTGTTCCGTGGCAAACATCTAATTGTGGTCGGGGGTGGCGATTCTGCGGTGCAGGAAGCCATCTTCCTGGCAAAGATTGCCTCACAAGTCACCTTGGTTCATCGCCGAGGCAAGTTGCGCGCAGCCCAGTGTCTTCAAGATTTGGCCTTCCGCACGGACAACCTCTCTTTTGCCTGGAATAGCATTTTGTTGCGTATCGAGGGGACCAATCATGTCCAGAGCGTCGTTTTGAAAGATACGATCAGCGGCCGAGAACACACCCTGGAGATGGATGGCGTTTTTCCTTACGTCGGCCTTCGACCCAATTCGGAGCTCGTATCACACTTGGTCTCCCTCGACTCGATCGGGGCGATCCTCACCGACGAGCAGATGGCCACTTCCGCTCCTGGTTTGTTTGCTGCCGGTGATGTGCGAAGCACCTCCCTCCGTCAATACATCACTGCTTGCGCTGATGGCGCCATTGCCACGATGAGTGCTATCTATTTTCTCCAAAGACACGGCTTGCAATATACCGGGAGTTCTATCAATCCGGTGTGAAAACGAGCAGTCACAACCATCCTCTCTGGTTCAAAAATGAAGAAGGGGCCGCTCATCGGCCCCTTCCTTGTTCTCTGGTGCCCGGAGGGAGACTCGAACTCCCAAGGGTTGCCCCATACGCCCCTCAAACGTACGTGTCTACCAATTCCACCATCCGGGCTTCTTTTTCTACTCTTCGATTAATGAACGAAAAGCAATACGACAGAGGAGATCACGAACACGCAAGCCACGATCAGGCTGGCGTTGCGCAGGGCTTTCTCCCGTTTCTTCTGTACCTTGAAGAGGGTCGCTGTACCACCGATGGCGCCCAAGCCTTCCCCTTTCGGGGATTGAAGAGCGACCAGTGTCACCAATGCTATAGCCAAAGCTGCTTGAATAATCCACAATACAGTCAAATCGTTTTCACCTCACGTGGCGAGAATTATAGCAAATGGGTTGAAGCTGCGCCAGATCTACCCCATGAGGATCTCGACACCGGGCAGGGTTCGCCCTTCCAAAAACTCCAGCGATGCGCCTCCTCCGGTTGAAACGTGACTCATACGCTCTGCTAGTCCGAATTTCTCAACCGCTGCCGCAGTGTCCCCTCCGCCTACAATGGTTGTGGCCTGGGATTCGGCCAAGGCTTCGGCCACCGCACGAGTGCCGGCATCGAAGGGTGGAATCTCAAACACCCCCACTGGCCCATTCCAGACCACCGTCTTGGCTTGGCGAATGCGATCGGCGAAAAGCGCCCGAGTTTCGGGGCCGATGTCTACCCCCCCCATCTCAACCGGAATTCGTTCCGCCGTCACCGTCTGGAAGGGACTGCCGAGTTCCAAGCCAGACGCGACAACTAAGTCGACGGGCAGAAGCAGTTCTACGCCCTTGGTTTCGGCTGCGGCAAGGATCTGTCGCGCTTCTTCCACCAACCCATTTTCGCAGATGGAAGTACCGATCTCCAAGCCTTGAGCCTTCAGGAAAGTGTAAGCCATCCCGCCCCCAATAAGCATCAGGTCTACCTTTTCCATCAGGTTCCCCAACAGCTTCAACTTGTCCGAAACTTTCGCTCCTCCTGTGATCGCCAGGAAGGGTTTGGTAGGATTCTCCAGCGCTTTGCTGAGGTAATCGACTTCTTTCTGCATCAGAAAGCCAGCGCAAGAAGGGAGGAAATGAGCCACTCCTTCGGTCGAGGCGTGAGCTCGATGCGCTGTGCCGAATGCGTCATCCACGTAAAGGTCGCCAAAACTAGCCAACCGTTTGGAGAACAACGGGTCATTGGATTCCTCCTCGGGGTGGAAACGCAGGTTCTCCAAGAGCAACACCTCGCCTGGCGCCAGAGTCGCAACCATTCCTTCGGCGGAGTCTCCGACACAGTCTGAAGCGATCATCACGGGACAGCCCAGCAATTCGGCCAAACGGATGCCAATGGGGCGCATGCTGAGTTTCTCCACCACTTGACCATTCGGTCTGCCCAGATGAGACATCAAGATTACTTTCGCTCCGCCTTTGACCAGCCACTGGATTGTAGGAAGCGTCGCACGAATGCGTCGGTCATCGCTGATCGCCCCGGTTTTCTTGTCCAGGGGAACATTGAAATCCACACGCACGAGAACGCGCTGATCTTGTACCTTGAAGTCTTGAAGGCGATGAAGGGATGGCATCTAGGCCCCTTTGCCAAACATGTAGACGGCCAGGTCTGCCACGCGGACAGAGTATCCCCACTCGTTGTCATACCAGGCCACCACTTTCACTAAATTGCCGACCGCCATCGTCGAAAGTCCATCCACAATAGAGGAAAACGGGCTGCCCTTATAATCCATGGAAACCAAGGGCTCTTCGTTATAACCCATGATCCCGGCCAAGGGTCCATCAGCGGCAACTTTCAAAGCGGCATTGACCTCATCCTTGGTAGAGGCTTTCTCAAGTTGGACGACCAAGTCGGTCAGAGAAACGGTTGGCGTGGGGACGCGGACTGAGAACCCGTTCATCTTCCCTTTCAGGGACGGCAGCACAAGGCTGATCGCTTTCGCGGCGCCGGTCGTGGTGGGAATAATGTTCAAGGCGGCAGCTCGCGCTCGACGAAGATCTTTGTGGGGAAGATCAAGGATTCGCTGATCGTTGGTGTAACTGTGGATGGTAGTCATCAAAGCGGCGATGATCCCGAAGTTCTCCAGCAACACTTTTACGACTGGGGCCAGGCTGTTGGTGGTGCAGGAAGCGTTGGAGACGATGAAATGCCGTGCCGGGTCGTATTGTTCTTCATTCACACCCAGAACCACCGTCAAGTCCTCGTTCTTGGCTGGAGCCGAAATGATCACGCGCTTGGCTCCGGCCTCCAGGTGTTTCCTCGCTTTTAGCGCGTCGGTGAAAACGCCGGAGGATTCCACCACCAAATCCACCCCCAAGTCCTTCCAGGGAAGAAGCGCGGGATCCTTCTCGGCAAAAATCTTGAAACGCTTGGCATTGACCATGAATCCATCATCTGTAGCTTCCACCAGCATGGGGAAGCGGCCATAGGTAGAGTCATACTTCAACAGATGTGCCAACGTTGGTGGATCGGTGATGTCGTTGATGGCGACAACCTCCACTACTTGGGGATACTTCTCCAAGAAAACCTTGAAAACCTGCCGCCCTACACGCCCAAAACCATTGATCGCTACTTTCAGCATATTATTACACTCCTTTTTTAGTTTGCATCTTCCATTGATCTTTACGCTTCCCGCGCAGCGGGATCCCTAAGTTCTCCCGGTATTTAGCCACAGTCCGACGAGCTAGGCAAATGCCTCGTTTTGTTAGACATTCCGCTATCTGTTCATCGGAAAGGGGGTGCTTGGCGTCTTCTTTGGTGATAATGCGACGAATCTCCTCTTTGACATGGCTCTCCGAAGTCGGTCCGCTTTTCTGAGGCAGGCTCGCGGGAAGCAGCAACCGCAAAGGGAAGATTCCTCGCGGGGTGTCAATATACTTTCCCTTCATGGCTCGCGATACGGTCGACTCATGCACGCCCAGGGCAACGGAGGCCTCTTTCAAGGACAATGGATACAGATAGTACGCTCCTTTGCGCAAGAAATCCTGCTGTCTCGCGACCAGATAAGCAGCCACTTTTTCCAGCGTCTCTTCCCTTTTTTCCAAGGAACGCAGGACCCAGCGGGCGGAAGTTAGTTTCTTCCGCAGGAAGGGGGCGGCTTCTGGGTCGGTCAGCATTCGCTGGTAGGAAGGAGACAGCCGTAAGTGAGGGAGGACGCCACCGTTCACTTGAGCTAGCAGGCGCCCCTCCTCCTCTTTCACCACCAAGTCAGGGGTAATGAAAGCCGGCAGCGTGTCAGCGAAGTTACAGCCGGGGTAGGGCTCCAGCGAGCGGATCTGCTCCAGCGCTTCGATCAGTTCTGCGTTTCGACAACCAAGGGACCGGGCGATATGCCGGTGTTTCTTCGGGTCGTGGATTTCGTCAAGGTAACCTTCTATCACCCGCTGGGTCAGGGTGTCAGCCTCCCGCGGAAGCATGTCAGTCTGTGGCAACTTTTCAGCCCCCGTCAGGGCGTTTTCGCTGCGCTCTCGCAACTGCAGCAACAAGCATTCTCGCAAATCTCTAGCAGCCACCCCGGGTGGATCGAAGGACTGCACCAAAGCGAGGGCCGCACTGGCCTCGGCTGGGTTCGTTCCCAGGCTGGCCGCAATCTGGGCGAGATCGCCACGAAAGTACCCACGCTCATCGAGGGAGCTGATGATAACCTCCCCCAACGCTCGCTCCTGTTCTCCCGATGCCGCCATCTGCAACTGGAAGCGCAGGTACACAGCAAGAGTCTCCGGCCTGGCGCTTTCCCAGCTATGATCTCCCTCATCATCTCCAGTCTCCTCCCGCTCTCTTTCCGGCAATTCTTCTTCATTTGTTTCTGGGGATTCCTCTGTCTCTTCCAATAAAGGGTTCTCTTCCAACTCTTGAATAAGAAAGGCCTGCAGCTCCACGGCATTCATCTCCAACATCCGGATCGCTTGCTGCTGCTGAATCGACAAGCGTAGTTGAGGAACCTGATGAAGATGAAGATCGGGCCGCAATCCGGATGGCATCGTCTACTTCCTACGCCGGGAAGACCACACTTGGCGCCAGACCGCCCTGGCCAGTTTGTCCGAATCATGGCGAAGCGTTTTCCCCTCAACTGTCAGATCAGCCAAGAGTGGAGTCACACCCAAGGATTGGATCCCTGCCAAGTCGAGTTGGACAGGAATGGCCAGTTCTTCGCGGTAACGAGCTAGGGTTTCGGAGGATATCGGCGTATTGCTGAGAAGGCAGTAGTCCACCACCTTCCCCCCAGCGTGCCGGAATAGCTGCAGTAAATGCCCAGAAGCGCTGAAGCCGTCCGTTTCGCCATGTTCAGTCATTACATTCATTACCAAAAGGCGAGGCGCCTTGGCTTCACGCAGCGATTGCGCCAGATTCGGCTGCAGCAACGGGGGAATCAAGCTGGTAAAAAGAGATCCCGGTCCGATCAGGATCAAATCCGCCTGGGCGATCCGCAACAAGACCTCCGGGGTAGGCTGGGTCGAGTCGGGCACCAGGCGAACCTGGTCGATCTGCTTTCCCGCTTCGCGGATGGCCGTCTCCCCTTCCAATTGGGAACCATCGGTAAAAGTGGCTTGGAGCATGACGTTATCTAAGGTGAAGGGTAAAACCTGCCCGCTGATTCGAAGCACCTGCGAGGCGCCCAGGACCGCCTGGCCAAAATCGCCGGTGACCTTGCTGAGGGCAGCGATAAAAAGATTGCCGAAGTTGTGCCCCCCCAGGGAACTGTCCGGGGCGAAACGGTATTGAAAAAGATCCTCCATCAACGGTTCGGCCTCAGATAAGGAGACCAGGCAATTGCGCACATCGCCGGGCGGCAGGATCCCCAGTTCCTGGCGCAATCGGCCGGAGCTCCCCCCATCATCCGAGACGGTGACAATCGCCGTCAACTCCACCGGTAGTTTTTTGATCCCGCGCAGCAAGGTAGCGAGCCCAGTCCCCCCCCCTATCGCCACCACCTTCAGTTTCTTACCCTTGAGCCGCTTGGCAAAAACCATCTCGACCAGAGCCTCGGCATGGGCCGGGATGATCGCCGTGACGACGGAGGCCACCAGTTGACGACCTCCATAGAGGATCAGAATGATCGCTACAGTGAAGACGACCATGGCGATTATTTCTCTCCAGGGTTCGCTCAAAGGAGCGAAGGGCAGGTAGGCGAAGAGGCTTTGGAAGAAGATCTTGATGCGAACCAGGGTGAGCCAATCCGAGAAAAAGAGGACGATGGCCAAAACCAGCAAAGCCAAGCCAGCGAGAATCAACAAAATCCATCGCTTGACGTGCATCCCGGGGTACAGCCACTTCAGGTTGCTCCTAAGCGGAGCGAAGGATCTCCGACCTTTCTGGGAGTGATTGCTATTCACAATACCCCGAACTCTCCGGGAATGGACCTGACTTCACCGCCACCTCTCAGCGGACGAAGGCCCGGGAAAAGATGACCGAAAAGACGGAATAGACCAGGGAGGCAGCCAAGGCTGTCCAGAAATCCGCCATCTGGACGCCTGCCTGGAGGATGATCCCCATCAACCAGAAAAGAAAACCGTTTAATACAAATGTAAAAAGCCCCAAGGTTAAAATATTCAGCGGCAAGGTGAGAAGGAGAAGGATGGGACGGATCAGTGTGTTCAAAACTCCCAGCACAAAGGCAGCCAATAGAGCCCACCAGAAGGTGTCAACCCTGATTCCCATTCCCACGGCCTGCAAGAGGTAGACAGTAAAAAGGATGCCCAACGTATTAAGAATCAAGCGCATGGCCGAAATCCTCTCGCATTCACGACAAACAGCCTTTCCAAATCCGACCTCTCCTGCTGCCGCAAGCTATCGACTCGCCCCACAACTTCATCGCTCTTCATGATGCATTCTATTATAAACCGTTCGGGCGGCTTTTTCGCCCAAGCCCGGGATCGAGGCGATTTCAGCCATGGAAGCTCGTTGCAGCGCTCGATAGGAGCCAAAAACCTGCATGAGAAGGCGCTTCTTAGCTGGTCCGATGCCGGCAATCTGATCCAGTGAAGTGTGTCGAATCTTCTTCGAGCGCAATTGGCGATGAAAGGAGACGGCAAAGTGGTGAGCTTCGTCGCGCATTCGCTGCAGGAACTGCAAAGCCGGCGAGCTGCGCGGCAAAAGGATGGCTTCAGGCGAGGCTGGAGAAAAGACCCACTCTTGTTCTTTGGCCAAGGAAAGAACGGGCAGCGAGAGTCCTGCCTCTTTGAGCGCCTCCAAGGCTGCCTGCAAATGCCCCCGCCCACCATCGATCAGCATCAGATCTGGGAAGGGATCGGCTGGCTGAGGGTGAGACGTTTCTCCAGTCCCCGGCAAGGAGTCCTTCAAAGAAAAGCGGCGAAGCAACACCTCGCGGAGGGCAGCGTAATCGTCTTGACCAGGCCGCCGGATCTTGTAACGACGAAACCCTGGCCGGTACTTCGCTCCGTTGCGAAAGACCACGCGAGCCCCTACGATCTCATTTGGTCCCAGGTTGGAGATGTCGTAGCACTCGGCCCAGGCTGGGATCTGGGGAAGTCCGAATTCTTGCTGCACTTGCTCCAGCAGATCCAGATTGGAAAAGGACCTCTCCTTCTCACGCAAGCGAAGGTGAAGGTGCTCGCTGGCATTAGCCATGGCGATATCCATTTGCTCGCGCCGCTCCCCCCGCCGAGGCGGTGGCAACAGCTTCACTTTGCGAGTCTTCACCAGGAACTCTCCAAGCAGGTCGACTTCAGAAGCAGGACCCAGGTCCATACTGGGAACGATCTCTTTGGGCAGGTCGGCGGTTGCAACGTAATATTGAAGCAAGCCGGCTTGGGCGATCTCGGCCATCGTCTCCTGGCCGCTGCCGGAGAAGAAGAAATGCTCTACTCCAGCCATTTTCCCTGCACGGATCTTGAGGATCGCCATGCAGGTCTCCCCCAGTTCACACTGGAAGGCTGCCAAGTCTCTCTGGACCGCAGGGCGTGTGAGGGCAACCTGCTTCTCCAACACTTTGCGCAAAGAAAAAAACTGATCGCGAAAGATCGCTGCTCCTTCATAATTCAATCGCTTGGACTCTCTATCCATGCGCTCTTGGATTGAGCGCAAAAGAAAGTCTCCCTTTCCCTCCAGATAAAGGATCACTTCCTCCACCAGTTGGCGGTAGAGGATCGGATCGACATCCCCCCGGCAAACCGCCAGGCACCGGTGCATGCGATATTCCAGACAAGGTTGAAGAGCCCTCTGGCCCAGGTTGACCTTGCAACTGGGAACATGAAAGATCTCTTTCAAGGTGCGGATGGTCTGGCGCAAAGCGCCGGTGTTGGTGAAGGGACCGAAATACTTGTCCACCCCCTCTTTTCTGGAACGGACCAGGGAAAGACGAGGCCACGGCTCGGACAACGAAATACGCAGGTAGGGATAGCGTTTGTCGTCCTTCAGGCGAACGTTCAGCCGAGGCTGCAACTGGTTGACCAGGTTCGCCTCGGTAAGCATGGCCTCCACCACGTTAGCGGTTACCAGGAAACGTAGATCGACTGCCCTCTCTTGAATAGCTCGCTCCTTTGGCGGAAGAGAGTCCCAAGGGCCAAGGTAAGCCTTGATACGCTGGTGAAGGGAGGAGGCTTTGCCTACATAGATCACTTCTCCTCTTGCATCAAGAAACTGATAAACCCCTGGGGCTTCCGGAAGAAAGGCGGCCTTCTCTCGCCAGGAGGGGACTCCTTGCCGGGGGCTGCCAAGAGGGCGGGTTTGAAACCCGCCCCTACGGGGGCTTTCTGCTTGCCAGGGGCTGTCAAGTCGCCGGGGGTTAGCCACCAGCAAGGAGCGGGGAAAGGTAACGTCCGGTATAGCTGTCCTCCACTCGAGCCACTTCCTCGGGAGTGCCATAGGCAACCAGTTGACCGCCCTCCTCGCCTCCTTCAGGCCCTAAGTCGATGATCCAATCAGCGCTCTTCAGCACATCCAAGTTGTGTTCAATCACCA
>JBAXQG010000005.1:0-24153 GCA_037131855.1 bacterium | reverse complement strand
GGGGTGTCTTTCTGAAGAAAGCGCGGGTGCAGGGGCATGATCTGGCAACCATCAACCTGGCTGGCTGGGCAAATCCTCGAGATGGCCTCTTGCGCGTTTGCATCGGAGCCTGTGGCCCAACTCCGGTGTTGCTGGCGGGCAGCGACGAGCTGTTTCGAGGGGCGAACAGCCGCGAAAAACTGATAGACGGATTGACCACTCTCGCTCAAGATCAAATTGCCCCAATCGATGACCTGCGAGCCTCGGCTGCATATCGCCGCGCCCTGGTCGCGGTATTCTTGAGGAGGATGACGCGTGTTCTTTTCTCGGAGGAGGGAGGCTGGCCCAGTGCTTGATGAAACCCCGCACTATATGATCAGTGTTGAAGTGAACGAAAGAACCTACACCGAGAAAGTGCCGGCTCAAATGACCTTGCTGCAATTCTTGCGCGAACGGCTGTACTTAACCGGCGCCAAAGAAGGTTGCGGGGTAGGGGAGTGCGGCGTCTGCACCGTACTCCTCGATGGGCGAGCCGTGGACGCTTGCTTGGTATTGGCCGTAGAGGCAGATCAGGCCAGTGTCCGCACCGTGGAAGGAGAAGCCCGGGATGGGGAATTGACTCCTCTTCAGCAGGCCTTCATCGAACATGGCGCGGTGCAATGCGGTTTCTGCACGTCAGGGATCCTTCTGTCGGCGCAAAGCTTGTTGGAAAGCAATCCTCACCCCGACCGGGCAGAGATCATCGAAGCCATCTCCGGCAACCTCTGCCGTTGTACCGGTTACGTACAGATCCTGGAGGCGATCGAAACGGTCGCTCAGGGGAGGGAGGAGCAAACGTGAGCCCAAAGAAGGAATACCGTTACATCGGCAAAGAGACCCCCCGCTTGGATGGGGTGGAGAAAGTCACCGGCAGCGCTCAATTCGTACACGACATGATTTTGCCGGGGATGCTTTTCGGAAAGACGGTGAAGTCTCCCTACGCGTCGGCGCGCATTGTTTCCATTGATGTCAGCGAGGCTGAGAAGACGCCGGGCGTACGCGCAGTCTTGACCGGTAAGGAGCTCCCCTACAAAGTCGGCATCTACATGATCGATAAAAACATCTTGGCCGATGGGGTGGCCCGATACCAGGGAGAGCCGGTGGTGGCAGTCGCCGCGGAGAGCGAGCTAGCTGCCGAGGAAGCGTGCGCCAAGGTGAAGATTGTCTGGGAGGAGTTGCCGGCCGTACTCGACCCACGCCAGGGATTGAACCCGGACGCCTCTTTGGTTCACCCGGATTTAGCCAATTATCAGTACATGAAGGGTGTTTTTCTTCCTCAACCAGGAACCAACATTTCGCACCACCAGAAAATTCGCAAGGGTGATGCCAAAAAAGCCCTCGAACATGCGGACCTGGTTTGGGAAGCCAAGTTCTACAATCCACCGGTGCAGCATGTCGCCATGGAAACGCACACCTGCATTGCGCAGGCGCTGCCCGGCTCTCAAGTAAAGATTTGGACTTCAGCGCAATCACCTTTTACCGTGCGCAATCTTTTCTCTGTCTGTTTCGGCATTCCCCATCAAAACATCCGCGTTCATATTCCCTATGTAGGCGGCGGTTTTGGGGGAAAAGCCGGAATCCACCTGGAGCCGTTGGCCTATGTCCTCTCCCGGAAAGCGGGAGGACGTCCCGTCAAACTGACCATGACCCGCGAAGAGGAGTTCGGCACCATGCCTTCCCGCCAGGGCTTGCATAGCCAATTCACCACCGGGGTGACGAGGGAAGGGAAGATCGTCTCATTGATCGCCCAATATGTCTGGGATGCCGGCGCCTATGCCGATTATGGGGTGAACGTAGGTCGAGCTGCCTCCTATTCCGGAGCAGGACCCTACGAAGTGCCGAATTGTCACATCGACTCCTTGGTGGTCTACACCAACAAGGTCTTCGGCACGGCCTACCGCGGCTTTGGTCATCTCGAGGTGCTCTGGGGAATCGAGCGGAACATGGACATTGGCGCACGCCGTTTGGGCTTGGATCCGGTTGAATTTCGCCGGCGCAATGTTTTGCGTGCCGGAGCGAAAACGATTACAGGAGAGACTATCAGCGAACACACTGGCCGCGTAGACCTCTGCCTGGAAAAAGTAGCCGAGGAGATTGGCTGGAGCGGGATCCAGACAGAGGAGGAGAGGAAGCGCGCAATGGCCGGCGGCAAAGTCCGGGGAAAGGGAGTGGCCTTGCTCCACAAAGCACCGGCGATGCCTGTTTTTACCTCCAGCGCCGCCCTGTTGAAGTTCAACGAGAATGGCTCGGTGGACCTCCTCACCTCGATCACCGACTATGGGCAAGGCACCTACACCGCTCTTGCCCAATGCGCAGCGGAAGAATTGAAGATGCCCATCGAGCGGATCCACGTTCCCTGGGAGAGCGACACCGCCATGACCCCTCATGACTGGCAAACGGTCGCCAGCCGCGGCGCTTTCATGGGTTGCAAAGCGGTGATTGCGGCGGCTCGCGATGCGCTGCAGCAGATTAAGGAAACGGCCGCGCAGATCCTAAGGGCGCCAGTGGAGGAACTGATCTGCCAGGATGAGAAAGTTTTCATCACCCACCACCCCGAAGAGTGCCTTTCCTACCAGGAGGTGGTGATGGGATACAGCTATGCCAACGGGAATTCCATCGGCGGTCCAGTGATCGGCCGAGGCCGCTACATCGCTCAAGGGTTGACCCACCTCGACTTGGAGACAGGCCAGGGTTTGCCCGCTCTGGATTGGACCTACGGCGCCCATGGGGCAGAGATCGAGGTGGACCTGGAGACGGGAGAGATCACTGTGCTCAATCTGGCTACCGCCCTTGACATCGGACAGGCGCTCAACGCCCAATCCCTGCGCGGGCAAATCATCGGCGGAGTGGTGCAAGGGTTGGGGAGCGCCTTGTCGGAGGAGTTCCTCTTCTCTCCCCAAGGCCGGCTGTTGAATGCCGGATTCGTCGATTACAAGATACCAACCAGCAAGGATCTGCCCAGGAAGATGAGCCAGCACATGATCTTGACTGAACAAATGGACGGACCCTACGGGGCTCGCGGGGTGGCTGAACACCCCATGATCTCGGTGCCTGGCGCGATCGGAAATGCCCTTTGCGACGCCTTGGGGATCGATTTCTTTGAACTGCCGCTGAACGCGGAGCGCATTTGGCTGGGAATCCAGCAAAAGAGGATGGTGTCTGATGAACAGAGCGGATAGGGGAGGAGAGTGATGCAACAGTTGTTGGTGAAGAAAGACCAGTACCGCGACTCGGTTTCCCTGATGCAGATTTCGCTGGAGCTGAAAGAAGGGGCGGGCCTGGAAGAAGCGTTCGTGGCGATGGGCGCCCCCGCCAACCTGGAGATCCTTGAAGTGATGGGCTTTTCCAAAGACCTGTTGAGTGGGATTGGCCTCAACGATCTACTGATTGCGTTGAAAGCGGACCAGACCGCCGCGATTGAGAAAGGTCTGGCACTCGCTGCCAGCTTGTTGGAGGGAAAAGGCGCACGGCCCGATGGTGGAGAAACCTACCGTCCGCACACCCTGGAGCAAGCGTTGCGCCAACTCCCCCAGGCCAATCTGGCATTGATCTCCAATCCGGGTCCCTATGCCTCCGGTGAAGCGAGAAGGGCCTTGGAGAAAGGGCTACACGTGATGATCTTTTCGGACAACGTGCCCCTCGAGGAGGAGATCGCTCTGAAGAAACTGGCCCAACAGCGAGGCCTTCTTCTGATGGGGCCGGATTGCGGCACCGCGTTGATCAATGGAAGACCCCTTTGTTTCGCCAATGTGGTGCCATCCGGAGCGATCGGCATCGTCGGCGCCTCCGGCACCGGGATACAAGAGGTCAGTTGCGCCATCGCCCGTTTGGGGGAAGGAGTTTCCCAGGCCATCGGAACGGGAGGGCGCGATTTAAGCCGGGAAGTAGGCGGCTTGATGGTGGCTGAGGGGATCAAGGGATTAGCCGGGGACGTGCAGACCCGTGTGATCGTGGTGATTTCCAAACCGCCCGCCCCGGAAGTGGCGGACAAGATCATCGCCCAATTGGCAGCCTGCGGAAAACCCGGGGTAGTTTGCTTCATCGGGAGCCCTCCGCAATCCAGCCAGGGAACCCTCTGCTTCACGGAGAGCCTGGCCATGGCCGCCTCTCTGGCCGTTGCCCTCCAGCGCGGGGAAGCACCCGGCCAACTGCTCCAGGATGATGAGCGACTGAAGCAAATCGCCGCCGAGGAAACCGCTGCGATGAGCGAGGGACAGCTCTTCCTGCGGGGACTCTACACTGGGGGCACCCTGGCTGACGAAGCCATCTACCTGCTGGAGAAAAGCGTAGGCGCTGTCTATTCCAACATCCACAAGGAGAAGGAATTTCAATTGCCAGATCCAACCCGGTCACAGGGGAACACGATCATCGATTTGGGAGACGACTATTTCACCCAAGGGAAGCCGCACCCGATGATCGATCCTTCCAGCCGGGCAGGACGAATCGCAGAGGAGGCGGACGATCCCGAAGTGGCCGTGCTTTTGTTAGATCTGGTCTTGGGATATGGCTCGCACCCCGATCCCGCCGGCGCGCTAGCCCCGGCGGTGGCGGAAGCCAAAGAAACCGTTCGCGCCAGAGGCGGCCATTTGGCGGTCATCGCCTCGATCACCGGAACCGCTGGTGATCCGCAGGGTTTTCAACGCCAGCGGGAAACCCTGGAAAGGGTTGGGTGCCGGGTGATGGTTTCCAACTGGGAGGCTGCCACCCTGGCCGAACGAATCTTGCAGTGTCGGAGGGTGCGGTCATGAGCGTAACCGAACTATTCGGGAAACCATTGGAAGTGATCAATATCGGGCTGGAAACATTCGCCCGCAACCTTCAGCAGGAAGGCGTGCCGGTCATTCAGGTGGACTGGCGGCCGCCGGTTGCCGGGGCGGAGGGAGTAGGGGAGGCGCCCTTGCGCATTGACCGCGAAGGAGCCAACCGGGAAGCCGTTGATCGCCTGCTGCGAGGACAACCTCTCTTAACAGGCGTCTCCACCGCAGGAGAAGTGATCCCCGGGATGCGAAAAGACCTCTTTTTGCATGCCGGTCCTCCCATTTCCTGGGAACGGATGTGCGGGCCGATGCGAGGGGCTGTGATCGGCGGGATCCTTTTCGAAGGTCTGGCAGCGAACGAGGAAGAGGCCGAACACCTGGCCGCCTCCGGAGCGATTGCTTTCGAGCCGTGTCACGAGCATGAGGCGGTAGGACCGATGGCGGGCGTCACCACCTGGAGCATGCCGGTCTGGGTGGTAGAGAACCGCACCTTCGGCAACCGCGCCTATTGCACTTTGAACGAGGGCCTTGGGAAAGTGTTGCGCTACGGCGCCTATGCTCCTCCGGTTATCGAACATTTGCGCTGGATGGCTGAGGAGTTGGGACCGATCTTGGCATTGACGATGGAACGTCATGGGCCGCTCGACCTCCGAGTGCTGATCGCTCAGGCCTTGCAGATGGGCGATGAGGGTCACAATCGAAACCGCGCCGGAACCTCTCTTTTAATCCGCGAATTGGCGCCCGAGCTAGTTCGCCTGAAAGTGAAGCGAAAGAAACTGTCGGAAGCGCTCCGTTTTCTTCACAGCAACGACCATACCTTTCTCAATCTTTCCATGCCTTCCGCCAAATGCATGCTGGAGGCCGCCAACGGCGTGGAGGGCAGCTCGATGCTGGTGACGATGGCGCGTAACGGCACGGATTTCGGCATTCGAATAGCCGGCCTTCCTGGGCGCTGGTTCACGGCGCCAGCCAACCTGGTGCGCGGCCTCTATTTTCCCGGATACAGCGAATTGGACGCGGCCCTTGACATCGGCGACTCCGCCATCACTGAGACAGCCGGACTGGGGGGATTTGCCATGGCCGCCGCTCCCGCCATCGTCCAGTTTGTGGGAGGAACCCCGCAGGATGCTCTGCGCCTGACCCAGGAGATGTATGAAATCACCTTGGCAGAAAGCCAGAGCTGGCAGATCCCTAACCTCGGCTTCCGTGGAACGCCCAGCGGGATCGACCTCTTCCGCGTGCTGACCAGCGGCATCCTTCCATCCATCAATACCGGCATCGCCCACAAGAACCC
This sequence comes from bacterium, assembly GCA_037131855.1. Classification (GTDB taxonomy): domain Bacteria; phylum Caldisericota; class JANLFM01; order JANLFM01; family JANLFM01; genus JAPLHV01. The sequence continues at coordinate 18,084 of JBAXQG010000005.1, read as the reverse complement.
AGGCGTGGGAATGATCGGCGCCGGTCTCGTACAGCCGCCCTTGGCTTGTTTCCAGTCTGCCTGCCAGGCTTACCTGCAGCAGTACGCTGCCACTCTTAGCGGAAATGAGATACCCAACGAACAAAGGAGGATGAACAATGAAACTGATTGACCTGACTATTCCTTTCGGCATTGCCACCCCGCCCTGGCCGACCTATGAGCCACTGCAGCTAAAGTATTTCAAACGGCTGGCGCCCAATGGCGCCAACGGTCAACTGCTGACCACATCCAACCACGTCGGCACGCACCTCGATGGGGAGATCCACTTCTACACACCGGGAAAAGACATCGCCTCGCTCTCCCTCGATTTCCTGGTCCATGAGGGGGCAGTCGTGGATCTCTCCGATTGCACCACCGACTACGACATCTACACTTCCAAACAGGTGGAGGAGAGGGTTGAGGTCCGTGAAGGAGACATCCTGATCATCCACACCGGTTTCCATCATTACGGTTGGGATCAACCCACCGCCAACGAGATCCGTTACATGGTGCAACACCCAGGACCGGATGTGGAGTTCGTGGAATGGGCAAAAGCCAAGAAGCTGCGTTGGATCGGGGTGGACTGCGGCAGTGCCGACCATCCCATGAATACCATCATCCGCAATTGGATGCCTACCCAAGCCAAAGAGGCAGATGCTTTTTTCCGCCAGAAGTTCGGCGTCTCTTTGGAAGAACGTTTTACTCCTGATAAGTATCAGATGATGCACACGCGGCTCTTCAGTCAAGGTATCATCCACGCGGAGTGCGTGGCCGGTGACATTGATCTGTTACTCAACCAGAGGGCCATCATCGGATGTTTCCCCTGGCGATTCGTAGACGGTGAATCCAGCATCAGCCGGATCGTGGCGATGGTTGAGGATGATCGTCATGCTGAGATGATGAAGAAGAAGTCGCTGGCCTCGCTGACCCGCTTCGGCGATGTAGCAGGCGCACGGAACCCCTGGATCCACGAGCAGGCTCGCAAGAAGTAGACGATTATCTTCGATGGCAAACAAGGTGAAGAGGGGGCTTTTCAGCCCCCTCTGTTGTTTTTCTGCGATTGTCAGGGAGGAGATTGTTTAGTATAATCGTTTATGTCGGATAAGTGTCATTATCCGACATAGCAAAAGAATGATATTATCCGACATAAAGAGTACTCTCTCTCGATGACGCAACAAAAAAAACGGCCTTAGAAATGGAGAGCGAATCAGAAAACCTCGTTCAAGGGTGGGTGCGCGATTTCCTCGAGCATCTGGAGATCGAGAAGAATTATTCTCAGTTGACGCTCCTGACCTACGGCAAACTGCTTCATCGCTTCACCGGTTGGTTGAATGAACGGCAACTTGTCACAAAAGACGCCGCTGAGTTGGATCTAGAGACGATTCGGCAGTATCGCCTCTACCTTGCCCGCCTTCGCACGGATCAAGGCAAACCTCTGAAGAAGGTAACTCAAGCCTACCATGTCATCGCTTTGCGCTCCCTGTTGCGTTTTCTGATCACCCAGAAGCGCCTTCCCGTGCTGGCGCCTGAGTTAGTCGAGCTTCCGAAGTTCTCCCAGCGATCGGTCAACTTTCTCACCATTGAGCAGATGGAAGACCTGTTGAAGATGCCGGATGTTGTTTCCATCAGTGGCCTGCGCGACCGAGCCATGATGGAAACCCTCTTCAGTACAGGGTTGCGGGTCTCCGAGCTGGTATCGTTAAACCGAGAATATGTCAATTTGGATCGCAAGGAGTTCGGTGTGGTGGGAAAGGGTGGAAAGGCGCGGGTTGTTTTTCTTTCTTCCCCAGCCGTCTTCTGGTTGAGTCAATATCTGGGGAAACGCACCGACGAACACCACCCGCTCTTTATCAGCCATAGCGAACGGGGAAAGCAGAGCCTCGATTGCCGCCTGACCGCTCGTTCGGTGGAGCGCTTGGTGAGAGCCTATGGCCAACGCGCGCACCTGCCTTTCGAGATCAAACCGCACACTTTGCGCCATTCCTTCGCCACCGATCTCCTTTTTGCTGGCGCAGACATTCGTTCAGTACAGGAGATGCTGGGACACGCCAGCATTCGCACCACTCAGGTCTATACGCATGTTACCGACCGCCAACTGCGCGATGTCTATCGTGCGTTCCACGGACACTCGCGCAGCACCTCCTCGGATCAAAAACGAGGAGAATAACCGCTGAACCTACAGCCCTTGCTGCCAGCCGTTTTCCAGGCCATGCTCTTCCAGCCAGCCAGAAGCGGAAGCGTATTCTTCGATCGTGATCGATCGGCGAAGCAAAGGATGTTCGCTGGCAAGGTATGCGGGGAAATATTGAGCCATTACGCTCAGGCTAGTTGTGGGAGAAATCTCTTCGGCAATGAAACGAAAGGTCTCCTGCGTTCCCGCCAACCCATCCGGTAAGACTAGATGACGGATGATCAAGCCTCGCTTGGCAATCCCATCTTCATCCAACTGAAGCTCCCCCACTTGCCGTGCCATCTCCCGCACTGCCTCCCGATTACGAGCTACGTAATCCCCTACCCCGGATAGTTGAAACGCTACACGCTCGTCAGCATATCGCATGTCCGGCAAGTAGATATCGACGATGCCATCCAAGAGAGACAGAGTTTCCAAGGCATCATAGCCGGAGGTGTTATAGACGATGGGAAGGCGAAAGCCCTGAGGAATAGCCAGGAGAAGAGCTTCCAGTATTTGCGGGACGAGATGGCTGGGGGTGACCAGGTTCAAGTTGTGGCAGCCGCGATGGGCGAGATCCAGCATGATCTTGGCCAATCCCTCGGCGGTGACGGTACGGCCGTGCCCAATCTGGCTGATCGGGTAATTCTGGCAGTAAATGCAACGCAAATTGCAATATGTGAAGAATATCGTGCCCGAACCACGCGATCCCGAAATCGGCGGCTCCTCGCCTTGGTGGGCGTTGAAAGAGGAGATTTGGGCAAAGCGTCCGGTACGACAGGCGCCAGCCTCCAGCATGCGGTCCACTCCACAACGGCGCGGGCAGAGGATACAGCTACGCAATGCACTCAACCCCTCCCCTACCCTCTTTTCCAATTCACCGTTTTTGTAAAGCGCTAGATAGGATGGTCTCATGGCAAAAGAAAGCGCCTTGGCAAGAGCCAAGGCGCTTTCGGCTTCTTTTTCATGTCTCTCGGAAGCAGATGAAATGAGACTCTGGACGACCGAGAACCGAGAAAGGGTTGCTACTGAATCCGCTGGACGTTGGCTGCTTGGGGGCCTTTCGGTCCGTCAACGATATCGAAGCTCACTTGCTCGCCTTCTTCGAGGGACTTGTAGCCGCCGGCGTCAATCGCCGAATAATGTACAAAAACATCCTTACCGCCGTCCACAGCGATAAAGCCGAACCCCTTCTGGGCGTTGAACCACTTCACTTTACCTTCGGTCATTCAGAATCCTCCAATATCTTACGAAAACTTCTCCGTTCGGGAGATAAGAAACTTTAGGGCAGATGAAAAAGGATGTCAAGCTTGCAGTGCCGCCTAGCGTGTTCTTTCCCATTTGTTTTGGAGATATCTGGGAGTCTAGGGCAGCTCGGAAGGCATCTCCGCCAAAACCAGCGAAAGGGTAAGGGTTTGACCATCGCGCAGGACGGTCAGAGTAATTGGATCTCCCACCTGTTTTTGCTGCACAATCTGGCGCAAATTCTCCATCTTGGCGATAGGTGTGCCGTCGATAGCCCGAATCACATCGTTCTGGCGAAGACCAGCCTTCGAGGCGGGACTGTTGGCGGACACTTCCTGAATGATCACGCCGGCCATATCGGGTAGTTTCAAAGAAGTTACCATCTCTTCGGTGACCTTGCTGTAGGTGATCCCAATCCATGGTTTGATTGCGTGCCCATATTGAAGGATGTCGCTTAGGATGCTCTTTGCAGTGTTGATGTCCACGGCAAAACCGATCCCTTGGGCAGAGCTGAGAATAGCCGTGTTGATGCCAATTACCTCGCCGCGAATATTGATCAAGGCGCCGCCGGAGTTTCCTGGATTGATCGCTGCATCGGTTTGTATTAAATCCTGTAGAGGTCTCCCGGTCTCGGGCGAGCTGATAGTGCGGCCAAGGGCGCTGACCACGCCAACCGTGACGGTGTTCTCATACCCATATGGGTTCCCAATGGCGATCGCCCATGAACCAACGCGGAGGTTGGTGGTATCTGCCAGCATGGCTTGGGGCAGCCCGGTGGCGTCGATCCGTATGACGGCAATATCAGCCAGTATGTCTGAACCCAGAACCGAGCCAGAGAAGGATCGCCCATCGGGAAGGGTGACCTTGATCTCCAAGGCGTTCTGAACCACATGGTAGTTGGTTAGAATAGTGCCGGCGGCGCCATCCACAATCACTCCGGAGCCTTGTCCTTCCTGTGGCAGTGGCTCCTGCGGGCTGTAGAAATCAGGGAAACCGAAGGGGTCGGCGGACTGTTGCGCCTGGAACTTGGTGTCAATGAAGACCACTGCCGGAGCCACCTTCTCTATAGCTTGAGTAATCGCATCCTGGGTGCTCTCATTGATTCCTTGGGGCTCCGGAGAGGGATTAGGAGAGGATGGTATGACGATCGGAGAGCTGGGCTGGACCAAGGGAGAGGGGCTGGAAGCAGTCACAGTCGGGACGCTGGGGGAAGAGGGTGAAAAGTAATAGCCCATCCCGGGGCCGGCGCAACCGGCCAATAAAAGGACGGCTAGCACGGTGATGGGGATGAGCAAAGCCATTCGTTTCATGCACTCACTCCTTTCTTTGGCATTGAGCTTACCGCAACTGTATGAACGAGTGGGTAAGCGCATGTGAAGGAATTATGAAGTTGTCGGATAGGAGAAAGCCAAGGCTGCGTAGCCTACCACTTGCCCCTTATCGCTGCAGGTATCCCCCGAGGTGGCATAGCGAAGCAGCTCAACATGGTTGGCGCCTGCTTGTAAAGCTGCCTCAATCAGCAAAATAACCGGGGCGAAGCCACACATCGAGATCGGGACTGCAGTCACTCGCTGGTAGAGGAGGCCGGAGTCCAAGGAGAGGATTGCCTCAAGAGCCATCTGGTCCAAGCGATGAGCCTGCTCTTGGGCGTGATAGTGGGACAGGTCGGTGGAGGCGATGAAAACTGCTTGGCTCTCCTCCTTCAAAAGCATGCCGATCGCTCCTCCAACTCGCTTAAGAGCTTTTAATTCAAAAGATGAGACGCACAGCGGCAGAAAACGAGCATCAAGGTTGAGATCCTGGAGAAAAGGCAATTGCACCTCCAGCGAATGTTCACTGCGATGGGCTGTGGCGTCTTCCTTCAAGTCAGGGATTTTAGCCAGGAAAACTTGCCCTTCCTCCCCGGCGATGGGCATTATCCCGAGGGGGGTTGCCCAGGAGCCTTCCGTCATCAGTGAAAAGAGGGCTCCCTTGCCGGTGTGATTGGGTCCAGCCAAAAGAATCCATTCGAACCCATTCTCGGCCAGCCGCTTGTAGGCATGAGCGGCGATCGGCCCCGAGCAGACAAACCCAGCATGTGGAACCACCAGGCCAAAAAGCTTCCTTCTAGCTGTGCCTTCTGCGAGGGGAGGATGCAGTCCAGGACCCAAAGGGTGCAGGTAGCACTCTTCAATCAACTGCGACAAGGCGCGAGCGCCTCCGGGGTAAAAGGTTCCGGCAACAACAGGTACACGCATGCTCACGGCAAGGCCTTTTTACCGGACGACGATTTGCTCTCGAGACGGTCCTACCGAAATTACCGGTATGGGAACCTGCAATTGATCTTCGATGAATGAGACATAGCCCTTGGCGGCGGGCGGAAGGTCACTCCAGCCCCGTGCGTTGCCGAGCTCCTCTTCCCATCCAGGCAGGGTTTGGTAGAGAGGGGTTACTCTCTCCAGATCAAGAGCCAAGGCGGGGATCCCCTTCACTATCTGGCCATCAAGCTGAAAACCAGTGCAAACACGCAGTTCTGCAAGCCCGGAAAGGACATCCAGTTTGGTCAGAACAATCTCGTCGGGCGAGTTGGCAAACGTGGCCATCCGCATCATCGGCAGGTCAAACCAGCCGCAGCGGCGTGGGCGTCCGGTGGTCGTGCCGTACTCCTTGCCTCGCTCTCGGATCGCGGCGCCCAATTCATCATTCAGTTCTGTGGGAAAAGGGCCGGCCCCCACGCGCGTGGCGTACGCTTTGGCGACGCCGATGACTTTGCTGATGCGCCGCGGTCCGACTCCCGAGCCCAAAGAGACCATCCCAGCCGGCGGAGACGTCGAGGTGACAAATGGATAGGTTCCAATTTCGTGGTCAAGCAGCGTGCCTTGAGCTCCTTCCATGAGAAGGTTCTGCCCATCAGCAAGGGCTTTTTCCAGAAATATCATGGTGTCAGCGACGAAAGGGCGAATGTATTCAGCGTCAAGAAGGAGTTGTTGGTAAAGAGGCTCCAACTGCACAGGCCGGCCTCCATAGACGCGCTCAATCAGGCGGTTCTTTTCCTCCACTGTTTGAGTCAGCAGTTCGCGCAGATGGTCAGGGCGAAAGATGTCGCAAACGCGGATCCCCTTTCGAGCCACTTTGTCTGCATAGACAGGGCCAATGCCTCGCCCGGTGGTGCCGATCTTCTCCTCGCCTCGCGACTCTTCCTCCAATTGGTCCAGCAGGCGGTGGTAGGGAAGCACCAAGTGGCAGCGGTCGCTGATCAGCAGCTTTGCCAGAGGAGGGCCTGTTCGTTGCACCAACTCGTACTCCTCGCGCAAACCGGCAAGGTCGATCACCACGCCGTGCGCTACGACACAGGTCTTATCGGCATACAGCATTCCGGACGGCAGCAAGTGGAAGCGGAAAGTCACATCATTGGCGATGACCGTATGCCCGGCGTTGGCCCCTCCGTTGTAACGGACCACGATTTGGTGCGAAGGCGCAAGGTAATCGATCACCCGCCCTTTTCCCTCGTCCCCCCATCCAAGGCCGACCAGAACCGTCACGCTCAAAGGAGTTCGTCCTTCTACTGGGCCAGACGCTCGACGATTCGCCGGGCGACCAATACCCCTGTAGCAGAGGCTTGCATCAGCCCACGGGTGATGCCTGCCCCATCGCCGATGGCGAAGAGGTTGGTCACCTCGGTCTCCAAGCTGGGTGTCAACTGAGGTCGGGCGGAATAGAATTTCACCTCGATGCCGTATAGCAAGGTATGGCGGGAAGCGATGCCAGGGGTGAGTTGGTCGAGCGCCTGGAGCATCTCCAGAATATTGGTCAAATGGCGGTAGGGCAGCACGAAGGAGAGATCCCCAGGAGTGGCATCAGCCAAGGAAGGTGTGACGATGCCATGTGCAAGCCGATCATGGGTGGAGCGGCGACCGCTTTGCAGGTCACCCAAACGTTGCACAATAACGCCTCCTCCCAGCAGGTTGGCCAGTTGGGCGATATATCGGCCATAGGTAATGGGTTCTTTGAAAGGAGCAGTGAAACGAGTGCTGACCAAAATAGCGAAATTGGAGTTTTCGGTCTTGCGATTGGCATAGCTGTGCCCGTTTACTGTGGTTACCCCGTCTGCCTTTTCGATCGCCACTACGCCATAAGGGCACATGCAGAAGGTGCGGACGCGGTCGTCGAAAGATCGGCTGAAGTACTCCAGTTTGGCCTCGAAGGAGACGGTAGTGAGCGGCTCCAAAACAGCAGCAGGAACCTCTACGCGGACGCCGACATCGACCGGGTTGCGGGTCATCGTCAACTGCAGGCGTTGACATTCCTCTACCAGCCAGGAAGCCCCCTCACGGCCAGGCGCCATCACCAGGATGCGGCATCGAAATTCCTTCCCGTCGCTGGTCTGCACACCGCGCACGACCCCTTCCTCCACCAGGATCCGGCTGACCTGGCAGCTGGTCCGGATCTCTACTTTGGGGGCGAGGTCATCGCGGAATCGTTGCAGAATGGCTGTGCAGTTATCCGTGCCGAGATGCCGGATTTTAGCAGGAACGAAGCGCAGGCTGGCCATCGCCGCTCGCCGCTGCAAAAGGGAGATGGCGTCTTCATCAGCGCCGAAAATCTCAGTGGGGGCGCCAAAATCGAGGTAGATGCGATCGACATATTCGATCAGACGCATGGCCTCTTCAGTGCCGACGATGTCTTTCAGATACCCGCCGATCTCAGGGGTCAGGGTCAGTTTTCCGTCCGAGAAGGCGCCTGAGCCTCCCCAACCGCAGGTCAATGAGGAGCGTTCGTCCAGCTCCTGGCCTTTTTCCAAAAGCAAGATGCGCAGGGGAAGGTTCTGTCGGGTTAGTTCAAGGGCTGTGAAGATGCCGGCGGGACCAGCTCCCACGATGATCAGATCAAAATTTTCACTCATAATCCCTCACCGTGTCGAGTTATTTAATGGTCGGGGCGAGAGGATTTGAACCTCCGACCACCTGCACCCCAGACAGGTGCGCTAGCCAAGCTGCGCCACGCCCCGGCCACCAATAAATCCTATCATGCTTTCGATTCCTGATCAAGGACGGGGCGCTCTTGGTTCTTTGTCAATAACTGTGATTTTTCGGCTGAAGGAGCGCTCTCAGTCTTTCCCTTTGGTTCGAGAAAGACGAGAGCGGAACTGCAAGCGGATCGGCGTTCCTACCAAACCCAGCTTCTGGCGCAGCTCATTGTGCAGGTGGCGCTCGTAGGAGAAATGAAGGTTCTCTCTCTTGTTGACGAAACAGAGGAAGTTCGGCGGCGCGGTTCCCTTCTGCGTCGCATAGAAGATCTTGAAGGCTTTGCCCGGGGCTTGAGCCGGTGGATTTGCCTCTTGAATCTCTGACAGGTATCGGTTCAATACGCCGGTGGTAACCTGGGTGTTGTAAGAGTTCAGGATGGTGGAGGTGAGTGAAGGGATCCCCTTCAGGTTCCAACCGGTCAGGGCTGAAACCGGGAGAACCTCGGCGAAGGGGAGGAAATCCAATTCGCGTCGCAGGAAGGGAAGGAAGCGTTGCCATTTTTCTCCGCCAAGGTCAACCAAATCGGCTTTATTGACTACGACCAGGCAAGCCTTGTTCGCTTCTTGGATCAACCCGGCGATGCGGCGATCTTGAGCCAGAATCCCCTCATTGGCATCCAGAACGAGAAAGGCCAAATCAGCCCGTTCCAGCGCCTTGGTAGCCCGCAAGACGCTGTAATACTCAATATCCTCCCCTACCCTGCTTTTACGCCGGATGCCGGCTGTATCAACCAGCAGAGCATCGCCGAAAGAGGCATGCCAGATGATGTCCACCACATCGCGCGTGGTCCCAGGCAAGGTGGCGACGATGGACCGCTCCTCGCCCAGCAAAGCGTTCAGCAGAGAGGACTTTCCAACGTTCGGTCGGCCGACGATGGCAATGCTCCCAACGAGCGCTTTCTCAAGAGGCGCCTCTTGGGGAGAACTCTCCGGGAGGGGCAAGCCTTCCACAATGGCATCCAGCAAATCGCCTACGTTGAAGCTGTTCAGGCCGGACACAGGGATTGGGTCAGGCCATCCCAAGGAGAAGAAATCAAGGCTTCTTGGCAGTTGCGAGATGTGGTCAATTTTATTGACAGCCATAAGCGCCGGTTTACCGCTTCGCCGTAGAAGGCGGGAGACCTCCTCGTCCAATGATTGAGGCCCGGCTTGCCCGTCCACCAGGAAGAGGAGCAAGTCGGCCTGCTCAATCCAACCCTTCACGTTGTTTTGCACTCGTTGCTGCAGCTCGGACTCTTCCAGGAAATCAATTCCCCCACTATCCACCAGGATGAAGGTTCGACCTTGCCATTCGACACGAGACATGAGCAGGTCGCGGGTGACTCCTGGTTGCTGGTGTACGATCGCTTTCCGTTGTTCGCAGAGACGGTTGAAGAGAGCCGATTTCCCCACATTGGGCCGGCCTACGATAAGAACTTTGGGAATCATGGAAGGAGACAAAGGGTGAGTTGACCGGAACCCAACCGCTCCTCTACCAAAGAGAAGACCTGAGATAATGTCTCATCCAGCGAGAGCCGGCTGGTGTCGATGACCACAGCATCCAAGGCCGGCATGAGTGGAGCGATGGATCGAGTGGAATCAATTCGATCCCGCAGACGAAGGTTTTCCTGAACCTCTTGTTCCCCAGCACGCAAACCCAATCCCCTTCTTTGGCGGACGCGCCGTCGATTCCGCACGGCCAAATCTGCCACCAAGAAGAGCTTCAAGGAAGAAGCAGGGAAAACGACGGTGCCGATGTCTCTCCCCTCAACTGCAGCGCGCCTCCCCTCGACCAATTGGCGCAAAGCCTCATTGACCTTTTCCCGAACGGCAGGTATCGCAGCCACGAAAGAAACCTGGCTCTCCACCAGAGGAGATCGCAATTCGCGCAATAGAATGCGGCTCTTTCGGTGATGCTTGCCCCCCCGGAACTCGAAGCGAATCGAAGGCAAAATAGCCAACACTGCCGATTCTTCCATCTGGACACGCTGCTCCAAGAGCCGATAGGTGATAAAACGATAGAACGATCCGGAATCGATGTACTCCAGTTCATATCGAGCTGCAACAGCACGGGCAACAGTGCTTTTCCCCGAAGCAGCGCCGCCATCGATGGCGATAATCAGAGAACTCACCTGGATTGCAGCAATTCTTTCACGCGGGCGGAAAACTCTTGTTCGGTTGAGACAGCCGCCAGATCGATGTCTTCTCCGATAAATCCTTCAATCAACCCACGGATCAGTTCTCCTCGCCAGAGCTGTTTGCCGCCTCGCGCCTTGCACTCGCGAGCGATCTGGTCGATCCAACGCAGTTGATGTTGGGGCAGAAATAGGATCACTTTCTCCAGGGTCTCAACCGGTTGTTTGGCGGACGCGCTTTCCGTAGAGGACCCTTTGGCTCGTCGTTCATCTTTCATCAAGTCGCTAAACCTTGGCATTATCGAGGACACCTCCCAAGTCTTTGACTACATCTTGGATAATTTGCACATCAAGCTTTTTTGTTCGCCGGATGTAACCTTCCAACAAGCACATATCACAGATCATGTTGATCAAGCGAGGCACCCCGGCTGAGTAGTGGTATATTTCGGCGATGGCTTCTGGCGTGAAGGGGAAAAGGGGAGCGCCGGCTGTTCGCAAACGATGGGCAATGTACTCGGTCGTTTCTTTCTCGCCCAAAGAGGCCAGACGGGCCCGAATGACGACCCTTTGATTTAACTGGGGAATCTTGCGTAGGCGCCCTTCCAGCTCTGGTTGGCCGACCAATAAAACAGTGTAGAGTTTGTCCTTGTTGGTCTCCCAGTTGGTGAGCAGGCGGATCTCCTCCAGGCAATCTCTGGATAGAAGTTGCGCTTCGTCCAGGATTACTACCAAAGAAGCGCCGGCTTCCAATTGCTCAAGGGCATGTTTTCGAAGAACGGAGATGATGTCGCGCTTGTAATGAGGGACTTGCTCGAACCCAAATTCGTAGCAGATCTCCCGAAGCATTTGAACGGGCGTAACCTTGGGGTTTAGCAATACCGCAGCACGGGCATTGCGCAACTTCCCGATGACTACGCGAGTAAGGGTTGTTTTTCCCATCCCTACTGCGCCGATCAACATGGCCAGCCCTTTGCGGGAATGGATGGCGTAGCGAATGCGGGCCTCAGCCTCCTCGTGCTGCTGACTGGGGTAGAGGAATGCCGGATCCGGGGTGGTCCCGAATGGTTGCTCGCGTAAACCCCAGAAGCTCTCGTACAAGACCTAGCCCTCTTCTCGCAGAGCGATAGCTTCGATCTCTACGTTTGCGCCTTTAGGCAATGCCAAGACGGCAACGGTAGATCGCGCTGGGAAAGGTGCGGAGAAATAATGCGCGTAGATCTCGTTGACAGCTTGAAAGTCAGCCATGTCCGTTAGAAAAATGGTTGTCTTCACAACAGCCTTCATTTCCAAGCCTATTTGTTCCAACAATCCCTTGAGGTTTTCCAACGACTGTTTCACCTGAGCTTGGATATCCCCCTCTACCAGGGCGCCGTCCGGCAGCAGTGGGATTTGGCCGGAAAGGAAGATAAAGCGGCCTGCCTCCACTCCTGGAGAATACGGACCGACCGGGGGTGCGGTGCTATTGGATGCGAAACTGCTGCGTTTGCCCATCATGCCTCCTTCAAGAGTTCTCCTACCACATCATAAACTAATCCTCGGATAATGCGAACGGTCAGGAAGGCGCCAGGTGAAATATTATTGGCGTCGCCGCACCCCAGTGCGGCATTGTTTTGCGCTTGCACTCTCACCCATGCATCTATCTCTGGAGCGTCACGCGTCGACCGGCAGAGCCATGTTCCCGGTTCCTCCGGATCCGGATGATCCACCAGAACACGCAGTTGCGCTCCTACCAGTCCTTGATTCTTTTCCGAATAGATTCGCTCCTGCAGCTTCCAAAGAGCATCGTAGCGGCGCTCTTTCTCAGCGGAAGGAAGCTGTCCAGACAGACGGGCAGCCTCGGCGCCCACCTCTGCGTAAAAGGGGAAGAGGGCGAGACGATCGAAACGACTTTTTTCGACAAAATCATACAGCTCCTGAAATTCACTCTCCGTTTCCGAAGGAAAACCGGCGATCAGAGAAGTCCGCAAGGCCGCTTCCGGCCATTCCGTTTGTACTGCATCCAGTACGCGCTGCACTTCAGCGCTCCCACCCGGACGATTCATGAGGCCGAGGATGCGGTCATTCGTGTGCTGTACCGGGATGTCCAGGTAGGGAACGACGGCCGGGATCTGGCGCAAACGGCGAAGAAATTGGCGATCCACCCGTTGAGGGAAAAGGTAGAGGAGACGAATCCAGGGGAAGCCAAGATCAGCGATCTCCGCCACCAAGTCAAGATAGCTCAGCGACCCGTGTAGATCGATCCCCCACAACGTAGCGTCCTGAGCCACCAGAACGATCTCTTGGATTCCAGCCCGGCGCAAACCTCGCGCCTCTTCCAGCAGATACTCGCGCGGAAGGGAACGGAAGGGTCCGCGCAACGAGGGGATCAAGCAAAAGGAACAGGTGCGGCTGCAGCCTTCAGCGATTTTTAGATAAGCGTGCGGAAAAGTGGTCACCAGTCGAGGGGCTTGACGCGCCTCCAAACGGGACACTTCGCTGAGATCTTGAAAGGAGCGCACTTCCGGGAAAGCTTCAGACAAGGCGGAACGATCTCGCTGCACCAGACAACCCGTTACCACTACTTTTCGTCGTCGGCCTCCTGGGCATTTCTCCACAGCATCCTCAATGGCAGCCCAGCTTTCCTGGGTGGCTGGTTCGATGAAAGTGCAGGTATTGACGATCAATAAATCCGCATCTTCGGGTTGACCTGCCACCCAACCGCGAAGGGCATAGTCGGCAAGGATCCGCTCACCGTCCACGCGGTTCTTTGGACAGCCCAGGTTGATCAGGCCGACGATACCCTTCAAGGAGCGGGGTACTGATAGATGGCGGGCAATGGCGCAGCCACGGGGTTTCCATCCACGCTCAGATCGAATTTGGCGGGGTCGTCAAAGGTGATAGTGAACGTCGATTGGCGAAAGGTGTAAGTGGTGCCGGCTTCCATGGGTTGCTCGAAGACGACGAGATCCACGCTTTTCACCAGGATTTGACCGCTTTCCAATGCCGTCACCCGCACCTCGACTTCGCTCCCGGTGGGAAGCGGGCTGATTGTCGATGCGCTGGGAGGTTGGCTTGCAGTTGGGCTGGTTGTGATCGAAGGTGAAACGGTGACAGGTGGAGTGACAGTTGGAGACGTAGTGGGAGGGGGGGCGGTGGAAGGAAGCAAGATATTGGCGATGATCAAGCCCCCGACCACCAGTGCCAGAATGATGCCGATAATTACCAACGCACGCCCCCATGGATTGCTGCGGCGGGTGAATGCTTCCACCGGGGGAGTCGGTACGCGCTCATTGGATTTTTCTATTTGATAGAGGGGGGTTGTTTGACGGTTGAACGCTTCGACCAGAGGCTCAGGATCAAGGCCCAGGAACTCGCCGTATTTGCGTACGTAGGCTCGCGCGTAGACGAGCCCGGGCATCACCGGGAAATTGTTCTCCTCGATGGCACGCAAGTAACGCAAGGAGATATGCGTAACCTGCTCCACCTCTTCCAGTATAATGCCACGGGAGAGTCGCAGTTCCTTTAGAGCTGTTCCGATATCCATCTCGGCCATTTGCTCTATCTTAGTTAAGGCATTCCAGCCTTGTCAAAAAAAGGATTTTGTTTGACATTCACTGATTTCCTTCCTTAGAATTTCCATCGGCTTCCCGCTGACCGCGTGGCAACTCGCTCTCCCTTACTCCGGCTTGGCGATCCTTGTGGTTCCGCCGGTTTCCAGCAGAGGGGATCCATGCAAGGAGGACTGCACTATGGATGAATTCTCATTGTTTTGGCGGGGCCTCTGGTTGGGCTTCAGCATCGCGGCGCCGGTGGGTCCGATTGGCTTGCTCTGCATCCAACGTACGCTGAACGGCGGGATCATGCAAGGGTTTGTCTCCGGACTAGGCGCAGCCAGTGCAGACGCTATTTACGGGGCTGTTGCCGCGCTAGGACTTGCCTCCTTGGCATCCTTCCTTACATTCGTCTCCTTTTGGATCCAGCTCGTTGGTTCGCTTTTTCTCCTCTACCTGGGGGTGCGCATCTTCCTATTGTCACCCGCTGCACCGAAGACTGGCAGTTCTGGTTCTGGATTGTTGGCTTCCTACGGCAGCGCATTCCTGCTGACCCTGGCCAACCCGATGACTATCCTCGCTTTTCTGGCTGTCTTTGCCGGGATCGGTTTGGCCAGTGCCAGTTCAGGCTACAGTGGCGCCGGGTGGACGGTAGCCGGTGTTTTCCTTGGGTCGGCTTGCTGGTGGCTACTCCTCAGCACTGTAACCGGCTTGCTGCGAAAACGCGCGACGACAAAAGCTTTGTTCTGGGTGAATCGCTTTGCCGGCTTCCTGCTCGTCGGCTTCGCTGTCTATTTGCTCCTATCTCTCCTGCTGCGCGCTTGATTGCGGGGAAAGACCGGCTATGCCGGAAGAACATTCCGACCGGCGCATGCTATCCTGTTGGCTATGATCCCTATCAACGAAATGGATCAATCAACGAGAAGACCCTCAATGGAAGAGGTTTTCCAAGCTGCGGAGCGCATTCGACCCTTCGTTCACCGCACCCCTGTTTTTACTTGCAAGAGCCTGAATCATCTCGCCCAAGCCGATATCTACCTGAAAGCGGAAAATCTGCAAAAGGTCGGCGCTTTCAAATTCCGAGGCGCTTGCAATGCTGTTTTTTCCCTCTTGCCGGAGGAAGCTGAGCGCGGCGTAGCCACTCACTCTTCGGGGAATCATGCCCAGGCTCTGGCCCTTGCTGCCCGCTTGCGTGGAATCCCCGCCTACATTGTCATGCCCCGAACCGCTCCTCTCGTGAAGAAGGCAGGAGTAGTCGAGTATGGCGGGCAGGTCACTTTATGCGAGCCCACACTGCAAGCCCGAGAGACTACCCTGGAGGAGGTGGTGCAGCGGACCGGCGCCACTATCGTTCACCCGTACAACGATCTTCGAGTGATCGCTGGGCAGGGAACGGCAGCAGCAGAACTGATGGAACAGGCGCCTGATCTGGATGTGATGCTGGCTCCAGTGGGTGGGGGCGGGTTGCTCAGCGGAACTGCCATTGCCGTCTCAGCCCTTTCGCCTGGAACCCGCATCATCGCCGCTGAGCCGGAAGGAGCTGATGATGCCTGCCGTTCCCTGCTGGCCGGCCGGATCCTCCCTTCGGTGTTCCCCCAGACGATTGCCGATGGCTTGTTGACCTCCTTGGGAACGCTGACCTTTCCAATCATCCAAGAGCTGGTAGAACAGATTGTCACGGTTAGCGAGGATGCCATCCTGTCGGCCATGCGTTTTACCTGGGAACGAACCAAGCTGATTATCGAGCCATCCGCAGCCGTTCCGTTGGCTGTCTTCTGGGAAGACAAGATAAACCTGAAAGGACTCCGCATCGGCGTAATCCTCTCCGGGGGAAATGTCTGTCTGGATCAGCTTCCCTGGCTGACTGACCGGAGAGCTTAGGAGTCGCCGTCTACTCGCCAATAGGCGCCGCCGCCTCCTTCACGCGCCATCAAGCCGTATTCCACCAAGTTTCGTCGCAAGCGCGCCGAATCATCGCTAAACCGCAGCAAGATCTCGTTGACTTCCTTCTCAGAGTAACGCCGGTTTCGCTCGAATGCTTGATTGATGTGGCGAAGGATGGCCTGCTCCTTCTTTTGTTGCGCGGGGAAGGCCAGCAGGCGCCCATCGGGCGAAAGGAAGGTCTTTAGAACCTTTCGATCATAGGCATCTGCATCGACAGCCGCCGCTACGGTAGGCAGCATATCCTGCGATAAGACTCGTTGGGCCATCTCTTTTAGCGCGTCGAAGCGGAGTTGATAGACGCTGTAATAGCCTTCCGCCCTGGCGTCGACCAACTTGACTTTGGCAAGACGGGAGAGATGGTGGGAAACGGTCGAGGAACTGAGGCCCAAAATCTCTGCCAATTGTTCCACCGAGAGCGCCTCCTTGGCTAAAAGAGCGACAATCTTAAGGCGGTTGGGGTCGGAAAGAGCCTTAAAAAAAGCCAGTAACTCCTCTACATAAGCATTCTCGTTCATTCTATCTCCTTTCACATGAATTGATAACTATCAATGTAATTATATCAACATCAGAATGGATTACAAGGCGAGCCCCTGTGCATTGCTTATCATCAGCCTGCCATAAGGAGTTCCCTTTCCCAGTTATAGGAGTGTATGATCTCTTCACCGGGATCTAATGATTCTCATTTTACGGAGGTGCAGAAATGAACAAGAACCTTGTCCGGCAATGGGTCAACGTGATCGCTGTCCTGGCGGTGATCGTGATCAATATTCTGGCCAATGCCTTGCCGCTAAACGGGCAGAATACTGGCGCCATCTCGGACCGATTTGCCGTTTTCTTCGTACCGGCCGGTTACGTCTTCTCCATTTGGGGTTTGATCTATATCGGCTTGCTCCTTTTTGCCATATACCAAGCACTTCCCAGCCAACGAGAAAACCCGCGCTTGGTCAAGATCGGCTATTGGTTTGCCTTTAGCAGCCTGGCCAACATTGCCTGGCTCTTCCTCTGGCATTATCTGCAGTTCACCTGGACCATCTTCGCCATGCTTGCCTTGCTGGTCTCGCTCCTGGTTATCTATCTGAGACTTGGGGTTGGAAAAACAATCGTTCCTTCCAGCGAGCGATGGATGGTGCAGGCGCCTATCAGCATCTACCTGGGATGGATCTCGGTGGCCACTATCGCCAATGCCACCCAGTTGCTTGATTTCCTGAAATGGAATGCCTGGGGCATTTCCCCTGAATTCTGGGCGGTGATTCTGCTGGCTATCGCCACCGTGCTTTCCAGCGCGATGTCCTTCCGGCGAGGCGACATAGCCTACTCCTTAGTGATCGCCTGGGCTTTTGTCGGCATCGCCTTGAAACATACGGCGACGCCACTTGTTTCTATCGCTGCCTGGGTAGCGACCGCTGTCGTGCTCGTCGATCTGGTGGCAGGAAACATCCTCCATGCGCGGCGCCGGATACCTTCCCGAGAGAATGCGTGATCCTGCAAGTGCATGTTCCCAAGAATGAAGAAGCGAAACCGAAGGTACACAAGTTGGAGCTGAAATGATCCCCTGAGTTGAGGGATCGAGTACAATCGACAACAGGACATCACAAAGACAGAGGCCGTTGGGGTATTCCCCAACGGCCTCATGAAAGGGGCTTGCGGGCCCGGGAAGCGAGCGAGGCATGGAATACAAGGATTACTATCAGGTGCTGGGAGTCCCACGCGATGCAGACGAAAAGAGCATCCGCCGTGCCTACCGGGATTTGGCCCGCCAATGCCACCCGGATACGAATCGCCAGGACAAGAGCCTGGAAGAGAAGTTTCGCCAGATCAATGAGGCCTACCAGGTTCTTTCCAATGCCGACAAGCGGGCCAAATACAACCAGCTCGGAGCCAACTGGGAGCAGCTCTCCCAGCAGACCGCCTACCCGGGACCACAGCAAGGCAATTGGCAGCAGTTCGACGTGGGGCAGTCCGACTTCTTCCGAGCCTTCTTTGGCGAGAACGCAGAGGGTACAGGTTATCCCGGCGCCAGCGCCCGCCGCCGGAGCCCGCGCAAACGCAAAGGGGAAG